>CAJQQA010000085.1 GCA_905480355.1 uncultured Flavobacteriales bacterium
CCAAAAGATTTTACAGTTCCAGACACAGGTTTATTCTTTTCCTTCATTGGATGACCATCACTATTAAACTGACAGTCCGCAAACTTGTTTGAGAAAAAGTCTTTTTTGCTATAAACAATATAGTACTCCGTATTTCCTTTGATAACAGGGTCGATAAAAATGGTGCTTTCCCCTGGTATCATAATCATTGCATGCAATCCTTGAGGTGTTAAATCCCACTTCACAAAAGCCTGATTATTAGCACCTTTTCCATCATATGATTTTATTTCCGAAAACTTTTCGGCTAATTTTGGATGCATTGTACTATTTTCCTTAGAATTGTATAAATGAAACGTACCATCCGGGTGGGGAAATGAAACTTGAGCAATAAAACCACTATTCTCATGTTCTCTATGCATCATTCCATCTAAGTCTTCTTTTAAACGATGAAGGTCGATACTGTAATATTTGGCATTGTTTGCCTGTATTTGAGAAACACCTATTGACTCAATATTGTTTTTAGACATTTCAATAAAAGAAAGCTTAATATTTTTAATGCTTTGGGAATGTGAAATTGCTCCCGTTGAAAGGCATAGGATGAGTAGTCCTAATTGTAAAAGTTTATTCATTTTGTATAGTTTAGCTTTCTAAAGATATAACAATTATTCATCTAAACAGTTATGTTCATGTATCAATTAGACGAGCCCTTGAATTCTTTAGACCAATTATTCTGATATTTCGTAATTCTTTTCAATTTGTAAGAAATAAAATCATTTTTGCTACGAAGTGGAATAGTCTTCGTTGAATAATTTCATTTCCTCTCGAAAACCCTTTTTCATTTGTATTATAATTATTATATTAATACATTTGCCTGATTAATAATTAGTTATATTTTTATGAAAAAAGCACTTTCGATTTGTTTTCTTTTATTTGTTCAAAGTTATTTCTTTGCGCAAAGCATTAATGATACTGACGCAACTAATGTTCTATATGAAATAGAGGCTTTTGCTCCAGGTAAATCATATAGTTATGATATTGGAGAGAAGGATCTTTTTTATCATAAAAGTGATTCTATACTGGTTTTCACTAAAGTAAAAATAGAATCATCCGAATCTAAAAAAACGGGGTTAAGATTAAAGTTTACATTTATAGATAAGGTGGGTAATGAGATTGTTTGTGATGCGACGGATGTTAAAAAATTAATTCCCAAACTCGAATGTAAAGGCGAAATGCTTTATGCAGAAATCTTGTCTGAAGAATTTAATCGTTTTGGGGTACAATTTAGAGGATGGAGAAATGAATATTCTATAAAAAAGGCGCAAGACCTCCCTCTGGAATATGATGAAGCATTAGATCGCGCTTACCGAGTTCAATTGGTCAATAACTGCCTTGAGCCTACAAAATGGGAATTTGTGTTGGATAGCGAAGATTATACCGACTTTAAAAAAAGAAAAAAAAGTGACAATTATTTGAACCAAAGAAGAATCCTCGCGCACAGTTGGTTTAATGTCCCTATGGAATTCTACATGAAACTTCTTAAGTACTATAACCCGCATGTTGATGATGAGCTTTTTAATTTATCTTATGATGAGTTGAGTAAAAAAGCAGAAGAAGTTAAAATAGATTTTAATTTGTTAAGGGGCCCTCTTGATAAAGAGTTAGATCTAGAAATTATTGAAATAGGACACCAAAGTAAACGTAAAATTTCGATTTTAGATCCTGAAGAATATTATAAAAAGCAGTTTGGCCTCGTTTTATCTGAGGATAAGAATTACGATTATGCCTCTATTTTAGATGAGGAATTACCTTTAACACGTTTTCAAGATAGGGGTTTTTATAAAGCGGAGAATCAAAGCCCTTTTTATGTGCAGTGGTTAAAACAGGTAGACGATGTAAAAATTACTACCATTGAAATGAAAGATTCAGAAGTGATTGTCGAAATTAGACTTACAGGCGAGCATTCTCCTTATGAAATTGTCGTTGGAAACGTTGACCTTTCAATTATGAATGAACAAATTTTATGTGGTTTTCTTTTTGGGGTTAATACTTTTACAACGAACATGAGAAATAATTCAAGACCAAGCACTATTAATTATGACCCAACTCAATATGAAAATCACAGAAAACCATATTTGTATTTGGTGGATAAAAAAACAGGTCAATGGGTAAATAATCAATTTAAAGGGGTTGAAAAATTTTATGTTTCATTTGATGACATTTCCTATGAGAAAATAAATATACATGTACTTTCTTATGAAAGAATAATACCTGTATGGATGGCTCAAGTTAAACTACCCAATGATTTTGTTGAAAAGCTAAGAGTAAGACGTAGATTATTTAATTATTAATTTTTTTTATCATGTTAATTAGGTTATTTTTAGTTGGGGTTTTTCAACTTTTCATTCTCTCATCATTCAGTCAAACTTCTATAAAGTTTACAAAGCCTCAAAAGGCATTTCTTTATACGCAGTTAAATCTCCATGGAGGGGGTTTTTTTGATGGAGACAAAATTAATTTTAATGCAGCAGCTAAAGGCATTAGAAATAGAGTGGTAACTCAGGCTTTTTTTAGATCAGGGAAAACTTTGCAAAAAGGGTATATCAGAAAGTTTGGGGTTCGAAACGCTTGTTTTGCCTTGTCCTTAGACTATGATCCTTTTTATTTTAGGACAAACAATTCTGGTGCAGTTCAGCTGCGCCTTATGGATAATTGGATTGGATTTGGAACTAAGAAAAGCCGGAGAAATATATGGGTCGGGAATAGAAGACTTGAATATGGGCGAAATCCGAGAATGGATGGCGAAGCCAATTTTATGAATAGGAACTCTCTTCAGGTTAGAGATTTCGGTTTTTGGTGGGATCTCGGAACTGTATATCGTTCACCAATTATAAAAAACCCTGAAAACCGCTGGGATATTACCTTGCAATTATCAAGTGGCGGCTGGTTATTTAATGGAGCTGGTTCTCAGGGAACTCTAATGTATATGGGTACTTCTAGAGAAGATTCAATTAATTATTTGTCCTTATCTGGAGGCGACGTTAAATATCAAAACACATTTTTAGCTATCGCTAATATCGGAAGACCTACATATTCACAAAAAGAAATAAACTTTTTTGTAATAGTCGGCAACATTAGAGATCAATATAATTTAGACAGCACTCTTTTGGTAGCACGTATTGGTGCTCAACACACCATTAAGATGAAAGAAAGCTTCAAATTCGGAAATCAATTATCCATAGGTCAAAACTCTTATGCATCTGGACTAACCTCTTTTGCCGCACTCGTCAATAACAGCCTAGACTTCTCAATAAGTTCCAGGTTAGCTGTTGGCATCTGTCAATATATCGGTTTTTATAAGGGAATGAATCATGACCAAGATTATTTTGATTATTCTATTGTATCTAGTTTGGCCTATATTGCAAGTCCAGACATTAAATTTCGATTTAATGTGTTCTATGATAAAGAAGAGCATTTAGGCAATAGAGAGCATATTGGTGCTTATTTACAAATGGTCGTTGGGTTTGGTAAAAGACTATAATTAACCTGCGGACTATTTTGTAATTCTTTTCAATTTCTAAGAATAAAATTATCTTTGTTAAGAAGTGGTATTAATGCGCCACACCAATTCGAAGATTATGGACAAGAATCAAGAACTTAAAGCAAAGAGAGAATCCTCAAAATTAGGAGGAGGGCAAGCACGAGTAGATCGTCAACATTCACAAGGTAAATTAACGGCACTAGAACGTGTTTTTTTACTTTTAGATGAAGGAACTTTTAATGAAATCGGACAATTTGTTGAACACAGGTCTACTTCATTTGGATTGGAAAAAAACAAAATCCCCGGAGATGGAGTCGTTACTGGTTTCGGAGAGATTCATGGACGGTTGATTTATGTTTTTTCTCAAGATTTTACTGTTTTAGGCGGGTCTCTTTCAGAAACTCATGCAGCAAAAATTTGTCGTGTGATGGATTTAGCAATGCAAAACGGCGCTCCTATTATTGGATTGAATGATTCAGGAGGTGCTCGAATTCAAGAAGGCGTTGTTTCTTTAGCAGGTTACGCCGATATATTCTATAGAAACACTCGTGCTTCTGGAGTAATTCCACAATTGAGTGTTATTATGGGCCCATGTGCAGGTGGAGCAGTATATTCTCCAGCATTAACGGACTTTACGCTAATGGTAGAAGACACTTCTTATATGTTTGTTACAGGGCCAAACGTTGTGAAAACTGTTACTCATGAAGAAGTTACTTCTGAAGAATTAGGTGGAGCAAAAACGCATGCTGAGAAATCTGGTGTGAATCATTTTACGGCAGGAAATGATATAGAAGCCCTTAAGCAAGTTCGGGAACTAATTACCTACATGCCACAAAATTGTAACGAATTAGCACCGAAACCTTCAAAATTTGAGTTTAAAGTTTCAAAATTGAGCACAATTGGTTCAATTCTTCCAGAGAACAGCCAAATGCCATATGATATTAGAAAGATAATTGAGGCTACAATTGATGATAATTCATTTCGTGAGGTGCATAAAGATTTTGCAAAAAGCATCGTTGTTGGTTTTGCAAGAGTTGAAGGACGAACATTAGGTGTTGTTGCGAATCAACCAGCTTCTATGGCAGGTGTATTAGACATTGATTCATCTAGAAAAGGAGCACGATTTGTTCGTTTTTGTGATGCGTTTAATATTCCCTTATTAGTATTTGAGGATGTCCCGGGATTTTTGCCAGGGACAGACCAAGAGTGGCGTGGTATTATTACCAACGGCGCAAAATTATTGTATGCTTTTGCAGAAGCGACTGTTCCAAGAATCACTGTAATTACCCGGAAAGCTTACGGGGGTGCATTTGATGTAATGAATTCAAAAAGTATTGGTTCCGATCTTAATTTTGCATGGCCAACTGCTGAAATTGCCGTTATGGGAGCAAAAGGCGCTGCAGAAATTATCTTTAAAAGAGAAATTAAAGCAGCTGAAGACCCAGCCGCAAAACTTTTAGAAAAAGAACAGGAATATGCTGAGATGTTCTCGAATCCTTATCGAGCGGCAGAAAGAGGAATTATTGACGATGTTATTCTCCCTGAAGAAACAAGAGCAAAGGTAATTGCTGGATTTAAAATGTTAGAAAATAAAGCAGAGACGTTACCAAAGAAAAAACATGGGAATATTCCTTTGTAAATTTTTTCTAAAGTGATTCGTCTTTTTAATTACAGATCTCTCTTTTTTAGAATAAGGTTAGAGATTACTACAAATATCCCAATATAACCAACAGCGACAGCAGTTCTAATTGATTGTGAAATTACCAACGCGAATTCACTTTGTTGCTGGGCATCCAACATTTCAATTTGCGCCTGAAGAATTGGAAAAGGTGTTAAGCCCGCAAACACATTCATGGGAATAAATTGAGCCACAGTGGACCCTAAAGCCAAGTAAAAAATAAACTTAAACACGAACAATACAGCGTAAATCACAATAGACAATGCGGGTCTTTTCAAAAGAATTGCCAATAAAAAAGCTAAAGTGAAATAACCTAATGTCTGTACGAAGTAGATTCCAATGTAGTGGAATTCATCAAACATTAATGTTAATTCGTCGGTGTAGAAATAACCAAAAACAATTGCTAATATTGCCGTGTAGGCAGCAACAGTAAAAGCCAAAACGAGAATCATTATAAACTTTGATAGAATCACTTGTTGCTTGCTCAAGCCATCAATTATGTTCTGCTTAAATGTTCTGAAATTAAAATCATTGGTCACTAAAAGTACCACAAGAATACCAAGCAGCATGTTAAAAATGCTGGCCACGTAAGTTACAAAATTCCAAACTGTTGGAAATGTCAAATTGTCTGTTCCTCTAAAAATCGGCGGCAGTTCAAACGAGGCAATCCCCATTAAGGCCAACGGAACCATTAACGCATAAATAAAAAGCATTACCCAAAATGTTCTGTAATAACGAAGTTTGCTGTATTCTATTTTTAATAAGTGCATCATTTTTTTACGATCTCTAAAAATTGTGTTTCTAAACTTTCTGTATGTGTTCCTAGTTTTGACAGTACAATTCCTTTATCAAAAAAAAGCGTGTTAATCATCTCTGGAGTTGTATTTACTGGAACGCTAACAATAATTTCTTTTTCAAAAGTCTTATAAACGGCTAAACTATCTTCGCTGTCAATGATTGATTTAAGAGCAGTCATATTTTCAGCTCCAAGCATGATAAAGTTATCACTCCCGATAATATTCTCTATTGGGCCTTGCTTGATCAATTGCCCAAACTTCAAGATTGCAACGTGTGTACACACTTTTTCAATTTCATCTAACATATGAGAGGCAATAACAATAGTCTTTCCACTTTTAGAAATGGTTCTAATTAGCTCCCTGATTTCTGCGATTCCTTGAGGGTCTAATCCATTTGTTGGCTCATCCAAAACGAGTATTTCTGGGTCATTCAATAATGCGCTGGCAATTGCCAAGCGTTGCTTCATTCCTAAAGAAAAAGTTTTGAATTTCGAATTTTTTCTCCCGATGAGGTCAACTTCTGTTAACACTTTTTCAATTCGCTGAGTTGGACTGTCTAAGTTTTTTATTCTTGCTACAATTTCCAAGTTTCTCACTGCCGAAAGGTAAGGATAGAAGTTGGGCGTTTCCAAAAGTGCACCCATTCTTTTTCTATTCTCAGTAGCATCACCATTATTGAACCAAGAATATGTCCCCTTTGATTGACGAATGACACCAAGTAGAATGGCTAAAGTTGTTGTTTTACCACTTCCATTTGGCCCCAAAAGACCAAACACCATTCCTTTTTCAACCTTTAGGGTCAACTGGTTTAAAGCTTTAACGTCTTTATACGATTTTGATAAACCATTTATTTCTAGAACTGTCTCCACACTTACTTTTTTTGAACAATATAGGAAGAAACTTAAAGTATTTCTCCCTAAATTATTATGGACGGTAATATGGGCGCAATTCAAGGCTTAAAAAGCTACGACTTTTACTTGTTTCTAAAGTTAAATAACGCGCTAAATTCTTTATCTTTGTGACCTAATAATTTAATTCTATGTACAGATCACATACATGCGGCGAATTACGCCCTTCGAGCATTGGACAAACAGTAACGCTTTCTGGGTGGTTGCAGAAATCACGTGATTTGGGTGGTATGACGTTCATTGATTTGCGCGACCGTTATGGGATTACACAATTAGCTTTCAATATGGATGAGGACGCGAAGGTGTGCGAGGAAGCTAGAAAACTAGGACGGGAATTCGTGCTTCAAATTGAAGGAGAAGTTATTGAACGCTCAAGTAAAAACACAAAAATACCTACTGGAGAAATAGAAATAAGGGTTTCTAAAATTACAGTGTTGAACGGTTCTAAAACACCTCCTTTCACCATTGAGAATGAAACAGATGGCGGAGATGAAATCCGTGCTCAATACAGATATTTAGACCTTAGAAGAAATCCTGTTCAGCAAAAATTATTATTGCGCAATAAAGTAGCATTAGAAACCAGAAAATATTTAGACACCCTAGGTTTTTTAGATGTTGAAACACCAATTTTAATAAAGTCAACTCCTGAAGGAGCAAGAGACTTTGTTGTTCCAAGCAGAATGAACGAAGGAGAATTTTATGCTTTACCACAATCTCCACAAACATTTAAGCAATTGTTAATGGTTTCTGGCTTCGATAGATATTATCAAATCGTAAAATGTTTCAGAGATGAAGATTTACGCGCTGACCGCCAACCAGAATTTACACAAATTGATTGCGAAATGGCGTTTGTTGAGCAAGAAGACATTCTAACTACTTTCGAAGGGATGATTCAACATCTTTTTAGTGAAGTTCGTGGTGTAGAATTGGACGCAACATTTCCTAGAATGACGTATGCTGAGGCCATGGAAAAATATGGTTCAGATAAACCAGATATTCGTTTTGCTCTCGAGTTTGTTGATTTAAACTCAGCGGCAAAAGGGAAAGGTTTTGGGATTTTCGATGAAGCTGAGCAAGTCCTAGCGATTAACGCACAAGATTGTGCTGGATACACAAGAAAACAGCTTGACAAGTTAACCGATTGGGTAAAAAGACCACAGATTGGAGCGAAAGGGATGATTTATCTTAAATGCAATGAAGATGGAACTTATAAATCATCTGTAGATAAATTTTATTCTCAAGAAAACCTTGCAGAGTGGGCTCAAGTAGCTAATGCTAAGCCTGGTGATTTATTATTGGTTCTTAGCGGCGACTTGGAGAAAGTTCGCAAGCAAATGGGTGAGTTGAGATTGCACATGGGCGACGAACTCGGATTGAGAAATCCAAATGTGTTTAAGCCATTATGGGTAATTGATTTTCCATTGTTAGAGTGGGATGAAGAAACCAACCGTTATCATGCGATGCATCATCCGTTTACTTCTCCAAAACCGGAAGACATGAATTTAATTGATACTGACCCTGGTAAAGTTCGTGCTAACGCATACGATTTAGCCATGAATGGAGTTGAATTAGGTGGTGGCTCTATCAGAATTCATGATAGAGAACTTCAGGCAAGAATGTTTGACTTATTAGGATTCTCAAAAGAAGAAGCAGAAGCTCAATTCGGCTTCTTAATGTCGGCATTCGAATATGGAGCTCCTCCTCACGGTGGATTGGCTTTCGGACTTGACCGATTAGTTGCAACGATGGACGGGGCAGAATCTATTAGAGACTATATCGCTTTTCCTAAAAATAATCGTGGTAGAGATGTCATGATTGATGCACCTTCTCCATTAAACGAAGAACAAATGAAAGAGTTAGGGATTAAGAAATTATAATGGCGAATTTTATTGAATATATTGGATACGCAGCGTCATTATTTGTTTTGTTGTCATTTTTAATGAAGAAAATGACAAATCTGAGGATGGTTAACATTGTCGGTTGTGGCTTATTTGTTTGGTACGGTGTTATGCTAAATTCCATTCCAATTATTATTACCAATTGTGCGATATTAGTTGTGAATATTTATTATTTGCTCAAAACGAAAAATCAATACTCGAATTAAAGTATTTTTACTTTATATATTACAGTCAAATTCTATGAGCTTAAGAAAAGGTAACTTAAACGTATACAATACTCTTTCAGGAAAGAAAGAAATCTTTGAACCTTTAAACGAGGGGCTTGTTGGACTATATGTCTGTGGACCTACGGTTTATAGTAATGTCCACTTAGGAAATTGTCGTTCATTCATATCTTTTGATGTTGTTGCTAGATACCTTCGATTCATTGACTATAAGGTGCGTTACGTTCGTAACATTACGGATGTAGGACATTTGGTTGATGATGCGGATCAAGGCGAAGACAAAATTTCTAAGAAAGCGCGTTTGGAACAGCTTGAACCAATGGAAATCGTTCAAGAGTATACCGTTGATTTTCATAAGGTTTTGGAGCAATTCAACAACATTCCTCCGAATATTGAACCAACTGCAACAGGACACATCATTGAACAAATCGAATTAGTTCTAAAAATCATTGATAAAGGTTTTGCTTATGAAGCCAATGGTTCTGTTTACTTTGATGTAGAAAAATACAACGAAACACATCCATACGGTGAACTCTCTGGCAGAAAAATAGAAGACCTGATTTCCAATACTAGAACATTAGATGGCCAAACGGAAAAGCGTGCACCCTTAGATTTTGCACTTTGGAAAAACGCATCAGATGAACATTTAATGAAATGGCCTTCACCTTGGGGCCTTGGATTTCCAGGCTGGCACGTAGAATGTTCAGCGATGAGCTCAAAATATCTAGGCGAACAATTCGATATACACGGTGGAGGAATGGATTTGAAATTCCCTCATCATGAATGTGAAATTGCGCAAGGAACATCAGCATCTGGACTTTCACCCGTAAAATATTGGTTACATGGAAACATGTTGACTTTGGACGGTAAAAAAATGAGTAAGTCTACTGGGAATTCAATTCTACCTGAAGAATTGTTCTCAGGCGACAACACTTTTATGGAAAAAGCATTTGACCCAATGGTTGTTCGTTTTTTCATGATGCAAGCACATTACCGAAGCACGTTAGATTTTACTTCTGAAGCATTAGTTGCAGCAGAAAAAGGGTATAACAAGTTAATGGAAGCGGTTTCTTTACTTGAAAAGTTAGAAGCTTCTGCTGAGTCATCTTTGGATGTTAATGAATTGATCAATTCATTTTACGCTGCAATGGATGATGATTTTAATGCCCCTATTTTAGTTGCAAATCTTTTCGAAGCTGTTAAGTTCATTAATTCAGTTAATGATAAAAAAGCAACAATTTCAAAAATGGATTTAGCTTCCTTAACTGAGGCAATGTTAGGTTTTGTTCAAGGTGTATTGGGAATTAAAAACGCTGATTCTGGCGCTGATAATAAACTTGCTCCAGTAATGGATTTAGTCCTTGATTTAAGACAAGAGGCCCGTGCGAATAAAGATTGGGGAACATCGGATAAAATTCGAGATGGATTAGCTGCAGCTGGTATAGTTGTCAAAGACGAGAAGGACGGAAGTAGTTGGAAGTAGATGACTCGCAAGCTCGTTAGTGATAAGTGTGGAGTTTTAAGTTGAAAACGAATGATTTAGTTTAGCTCGGTCTTGTTTCAATTAATAATTATTCTTAGCTTAAATAGGAAACAACCTAAAACGATGAGTAAAAGGAATTTAAAAGACAAAAGTTTTGACTTTGCTATCAGTGGTGTTAATCTTTACAAACATTTAGTCAGTAAGAAAGAGTTCGTTCTTAGCAAACAACTTTTGCGATCAAGTACTTCTGTAGGAGCAAACATTAGAGAGTCAAGAAACGCTCAATCAACAAAGGACTTTATTCATAAATTGTCCATTTCTCAAAAAGAATGTGATGAATCTATTTATTGGTTAGAATTATTGAAAGAAACTAATTACATCAACGACCCGGTATTTTCATTAATGAAAAATAACGCTACAGAGATTCTCCTTATGCTAAAAAGTAGTATTATTACTGCTAAGAATAACATGAACAAATGAGATTCAAAACTTAACACTTATCGTTCATAACTAACAACAATAGTCAACGTCAATGATTTCTCAAGATACCGATAAAAAACTCTTTCTCATCGATGCATTTGCACTTATTTTCCGTGCTTATTTTGCGTTTGCGAAGAATCCAAGAATAAATTCTAAAGGACAGAATACATCAGCCGCTTTTGGATTTACGACTTCTTTAATTGAAATTTTAAAAAACGAGAAACCAACACATATTGCAGTAGTTTTCGATCCTCCAGGAGGTTCAAAAACACGTAAAGAAGACTATCCAGAATACAAGGCTCATCGAGATGAAACACCAGAAGGAATAATTTCAATGGTTCAGCCGATTAAGGACATTATTTCTGCTTTCAATATTCCAATCATTCAAGTGGATGGCTATGAAGCTGATGATGTTATAGGCTGTCTTGCGAAGAAAGCAGAAAAGGAAGGATTCATAACATACATGATGACACCTGATAAGGATTTTGGTCAATTGGTTTCTGATAAAACATTTATGTTTCGTCCAGGACGAGGAGGCAAACCCGCAGAAGTTTGGGGGGTTCCTGAAATTTTAGAACGATTCGATGTGGAGAATGTTTTGCAAGTAATTGACGTGCTTGGATTACAAGGTGATGCTGCTGATAATATACCAGGAATACCAGGAATTGGTGGAAAAACGGCTTCGAAATTATTGAAGCAGTTTGGATCAGTTGAAGGAATCATTGAAAACAGTGATAAATTAAAAGGAAAGCAAAAAGAAAACGTTGAAAATTTTGCAGAGCAAGGGATTCTATCGAAACAACTTGCGACAATAATCTTAGATATTGATGTGGAGTTAAATGAAAAAGAGCTCAAAACATGCGACAGCAATCCGGATAAAATAAAAGCAGTTTTCACGGAATTAGAATTTAGAAATTTAGCTCGAAGAGTTCTTGGAGAGGACATCGTAGTCAATGCACCAGCAGCTTCACCGAGCGGTCAAATGGATTTATTTGGCACTCAAAGTCTAGTGGAAGAACAAACACCTGCTGAAACGTCAGATTGTAAAACAATTGCAACAGAAAAGCCTAGCTACCATCTTATAACTCAACCAGAAGAACGGAAAGAGCTGTTGGAATTATTGATGAAACAAAAATCGGTTTGTTTTGATACTGAAACTGACCGACTGGATGCTCTTCACGCAAACCTTACTGGAATTTCTTTCTCCTACAAGGCGAGAGAGGCCTTCTATGTTGCTACACCAAATAATTTTGATGACGCAAAAAAAATAGTGGAAGAGTTTCGTCCATTTTTTGAATCGCAAAAAATTGAAAAAATTGCCCACAACATCAAGTATGACATTAAGGTAATTAATCGTTATGGGATAAGTGTTCTCGCGCCTCTATTTGACACGATGATTGCTCATTATTTGATCAATCCAGAAGCAAAGCATGGCATGGATATTCTCGCAGAAAAGTTTTTAAACTACAAAACAGTAGCTATTGTAGAATTAATTGGGAAAAAAGGGAAGAACCAAAAGACAATGGCAGACTTAGCTCCGGAGGAAGTTGCGGATTACGCCTGTGAAGATGCGGATATTACCTTTCAACTGAAAGCTATTTTTGAACCAGAAATTCAAAAGGATCACCTAAAAGATTTATTCTACAACATAGAAATGCCATTGGTTGAAGTATTAAAATCAATGGAGCAAGAAGGAATAGCAATTGATGACGAAGGGTTAAAAAAATACTCCATTGAATTGGGCGAATCGCTCATTGAATTGGAAAAATCAATCAAAGAAGAAGCAGGTGTCGATTTTAATATTGACTCTCCTAAACAACTGGGACAAGTTCTCTTTGAACAAATGGAGATTTCTTCTAAAGCCAAGAAAACTAAAACAGGGCAATACGCTACAGGAGAAGATGTGCTGCAGAAACTAAAACATACGCATGTTATCATACCGATGATTTTGGAGTACCGTCAATTGAGAAAATTAAAAAGTACGTATGTTGATCCTTTACCGACAATGATGGATGAGGTTGATGGAAGAATTCATACGAGTTTCATGCAAACGGTTGCAGCAACTGGGCGATTGAGCTCTCACAACCCTAACTTACAGAACATTCCAATTCGTACCGATAAAGGAAAGGAAATCAGAAGAGCATTTATCTCTCGTGGAGAAGACTTTAAGTTAATGGCGGCAGATTATTCTCAAATCGAGTTGCGTATTATTGCGGCATTGAGTAAAGATAAAAATATGATTGCGGCGTTTAATGACGGTTTGGATATTCACGCTGCCACCGCGGCAAAAGTGTATGGAATTCCATTAGAAGAAGTGACTAAAGATCAACGAAGTTCTGCTAAGGCGGTCAATTTTGGAATTATTTATGGACAATCTGCTTTTGGATTAGCACAAAACTTAGGAATATCTCGGAAGGAAGCCAAGCAAATTATTGACAGTTACTTTGAGCAGTATCCAACGATAAAAGACTACATGGATGGCGCTATTAAATCAGCTCGAGACAAAGGATTTGTGGAAACTATCATGAAACGAAGGCGTTATTTAAAAGACATTAATTCAGCGAATGCCGTTGTTCGTGGTTTCGCAGAACGAAATGCTGTTAACGCTCCAATTCAAGGATCTGCGGCGGATGTTGTGAAACTTGCAATGATTGGTGTCCATGGAGTGATGAAAGAGAAAGATTTAAAATCAAAAATGTTATTGCAAGTTCATGATGAATTGGTTTTTGATGTTCACAAAAGTGAGATTGATATTCTTCAAAAATTGGTAAAACACGAAATGGAATCGGCAGTTGAAATGGCTGTTCCTTTAGATGTTGAAATGGAAGTCGCCGACAACTGGCTAGAGGCACATTAATTTGTTCAGTTTTTTTTAGAAGAGTATCACTACTCGGGTACTTTCTCCCATTTTACTTCATCCAATAACTTCATGAAGAGCTTTTCAAAAGCTAAAATTGAACGGGGATAATCATACCGCTTTCTCACTGTTTTTCGTTTACCATCAATGACAATAGAAGTATTAGTTTCAGGGAGGTCTGATACATACCTATTGTCGTATTCATCGCTTAAGTTCATGTAATCTATTTGCTTAGCCATATCAGAAAATGTGTCCATTTTCACCTGGTTAATCCTAGCACTGAAAAAACCAATTTGATCAATATTTTTAATTCCTTCCAGAGAAACGTGACCGCTGTTATAGATTTTCAGTTTAAAAACAGGGCATGTTCCAAAGCAGTATCCTTTGTTAATAGAAGCGAACAAAGAATCGTCTTGTAAGACATCCACCAAGGTTACTGTTCCATTTCCTTGTGGCACATCCGTCTTGTCGACTAATGGAGCAACGGGTGGTGGCGGAACATCTTGACTTCCTGTTTCTTTCGTTTGAGCACAGGACAGCAACGTTAAGCCAACTATTAATATGGTGAATACTTTTTTCATGTTTAGTCAAAGTTATTAATTTCTTTTAGTACAAAGCAAATAGTTTGCCAAAGAAATTACAAAGTCCACACCAATTTAAGGAGAAAATAGGTCATCGCTATAATGCTAATTTAAAATCTAAAAAGAGTAATGGTAAAGCTTAATTTTGTTCGGAGAAACCTCATTTACCCAAACAGACTTGACATTATTATCCCCATCATTAGAAATAAGACTTCCGGTGAAAGGGGTTAAACCATCATAGATAATTTTCTGAACTGTATAAGTAGGGCATGAGTAAAAAGCCATCTTTCAATATCCTAATAACTCTGTTCGGATTAAAAGTAACAACTCATTTGAATTGACCAAATTTATCGCCGTATTGGAGTTCCTGATCCCGATACTGCAATACCAATAAGAATTCTTCCAGCAACACGCATAATTTCTCCCGTATCAACATTCATTTTTTTACGTGTTTTTTTGTTTGTTTCTTCGGCTAAAAGAACACCATTTGCAGTTACACCTCTATTTGTGCTGTTGTTATTAATGATTGGTTCATATAGTTTAGGAAGAGTTATATAGTCCGCTGGTTGATCAAATAAAGGACTTGGACTTGGAGTAATGTTGAAATGAACATAATCGTAAAGATATCCTTCCATTGCTGCACCTTCTATTCCTGCATCCATGCATACCACTTCCGCCTTGCTCCTTTCCTTTTTCGACATATTACGTCGGCTTGTATTTATTTGCTTTATATCTCTATAATAGTTCGCGTCTCTGCCTTTTTCATATGAAAACAAAGATGATTCTGAGTTGATACGGGAATCACTCAGTTGATTAACTACTAACCCCGTATGCTCATTATTATCTAAAGAATGTACTCGCAAAGCTATATCTAGATACTGCTTGTTCTTATATTTCTTAAATTCTACTATTGCGCTTTCTCCACTTGGCCAGTTGATAGTATACTTTCCATTTGAATATGAAATAACTCCTCCTTTAGATAAATAATAATATTTATCAATCGTTATTACTTCTCCATTAATACGCAAAGCTGAATAGCCTACTTCATCTGGCTTTTCGTTTGGGTACAAACTAACGATATCTCCAGAGACATTCATGGAAACAGCTGTTGCAAATGATGCATTCCTATCAATTGCTTCAAAACGCGCCTGAACTTCAAATGTAGATGTATTCGATTTAGCCAGAACAAATTCTCCAAGTTTGAAGTTTTGAGAATACTCATTGCTAAAGCTTACAATATGCGGCTCACCAAAAGTCTGGCTAGTTCTAACGGTTGAAGGACTACTAATCATAGCTAGCATTCTCAAAACATCAAATCCTAGATCAATAACTATGTCTGTTCCAATTCGTTCTATACTATCATTCTCTCTAAGCAACTCTAAAACTCTAATACGTCTATCCTCTGGAACAAAAGCAAACAATTGTGAAGCTGTTAAAACTTCAGGAAAGGTTCTGTCAAGAGCAGGCTCATTATTAGACATCGCTATAAAACTAGATGCGAGCCAATCTCCTCGAATTGGATCCCAATCAGTAAGAGTTGTTTGAATATCACGCAAATTATTATTAATCCTAACATTTTGCGCTTGTCCTGTTATGCCTAACATGAAAGTCACGGCAATTAAAAGTAAAGTTTTTTTCATCTCTTTTAAGTGTTCAATGAATATCATGGCAAATATAGAACATACAAGTGTTGGTTGAAAACAACTTTACCATTTTTATTACTATATTATTTAATATATAGTCTCATTATAATTTTATTATCAACAAGTTAACCACCATTTTTATTACTACTTAAATGGTAATAAATGGTTTTGGCACGCTGTTTGAATTACTCTCATCAAACAACTTTAAAACTTCAAATCATGAAAAACGAAGAACAAAAATCAACAGCAGTTAAACTAATGTTATCCGCAACACTTCAAGAGTATTTAGTTTATATTCAAAATTTATCTCCAAAAGTTTGCTAGAATGACATTATCAAATAACGACAAGTAAAAGGGTTTCCATTCTATATAGGGACCCTTTTTTTAGTATACTTAACGCAGGATCTCAGTTCGACAAGCAAATATTTTAACACTCTCAACAACATTTGAGAAGTCCTATCCAATATTAATCGATGCCTAACCCAAGGTCATTTTTATTGATTTCAATACTATCATTTAGCTCAAATTTAACTGAGGATTGACAAACTTAGATTTGTAACACAAATTAAGAGAACGATAAGAAGTATAAATTTCTGAATTGTATATTTAGGGTATGAGTATAAAATCATCTTTCAATTAATTTTTTCATTATCCTAATAACTTTGTTCTGATTAAAAGTAACAACGCATTTGAATTGACCAGGGTTGTCAATTCTAGTTATATTCAATTTCCCAGCTCCTGTTCTCCATCACATTCTGCAAAGTGACTAATTCTTCAGCTTGCTGAAATGTTTCTTGAACGTTTGTTAAAGTAAGTTTTTGATTTTCAATTATAGGTTTCAACCCAAATGGAAATGAAACTTTATCTGACGTTTTGTAATTTTCACAGAACAGAAGCCATTTTTTCAGCAAATTAACAGACTCATTATCGCTTAATTTAAATTCACTCGACTTTACAGAACAGAAAAAGTGAATGGATTTCTTTGCTCTTGTTAAGAGAACATTCAATCGGTTTCTTCCATTTACAGCGTTCATCGGTCCAAAACGCATATGAAACTCGCCATCGCTATTCTTGGAATAGGCAAAGCTTATCAGTAGAATATCACATTCATCGCCTTGTACATTTTCGAGAGACTTAAAAAAGCCATCGTTTTCTTCTGACAAAAAAGCCTGAGATACTGGCGACAATTTACCCCAAATACAAGTCAATTGTTGCTCAGAAAATGCAACTACTCCTATAGAGAGATGCTTTTTAGCAAATTCATTGATGTGTTTTGCTATTGCTTCGGCTTCTATTAAATTCTCTCGGTTATCAAAAATACCACCTTCACAATAATGATAATTTATTGGATTTAGTTGTTCCGCAGAAGGATATACCTTCAGTTCACCGTTGTAGAAATGCTTGTTCGAAAAGGCTATTAGATCAGGGTTTACACTGCGGTAATGGTGACTCAAACTTGTTTTCTTCCAATTGTAATTGCCTTGATGTAAAAGATCTATTACCTCAGATGTTCCTGTTTTGAAATAGTATGTTGGACCCATTTGATGTTGATCACCTGCAACCACAACTCTATTGGAACGTTGAATTACACCCAGTGCATTTTGAAGTGGAATTTGACTCGCCTCGTCAAAAATCGCTACATCAAAGATATTCTCTTCCATAGGGAAACATTTAGCGAGTTGCGTTGGGTTACTCAACCAAATTGGCTTCAATAATTGAATCCATTCTCGTGCTTCCGAATTATACAACTCCCGCAAGGAAGGATGACTACGTGTTTTAGAAAACTCCTTAATCAACAATGATTTCCCTTTCCTTAATCGCGCCTTTAATTGCTTATCACTCTCCGATAATTTTCTTGCAGGAATAGTTAATAGCTCTGTATAAAAGTCAAAGCGTTTTTTCTGTCCATTTTCAATGGATTTCGCGAATAAAATTGCCTCCTGTTTTTGTGCACTAATTATTGTCGAAACTTTCTCTTTTATGTCGCTAATCTTGAATGAAGAAAGCGCAGGGTATTTCTCTTTAAATCGCACCAAGTGACTTTTAAAAAGCTCTCCTTTAAACTTCTCTGCGGAACCATTTCTTAAAAGTGAAGAAAGAGCTAAATCTGAGAAGTTTTCAGAAATTAATTTTACGGATATTAGCGCGGGTAATTTATTAATTAATTGCTTTAAAAATTCGTTGATATCCGTCGATTTTTCAAAACGAAACACTTGGTTCAACACTTGATGTAATTCTCGTAAATGTGTGTGCGAATCCCTTAAAAATTGCTTCCGTTCATCTGGAAAGTTATTAATTTTTTGCCATTCTTCTTCCGAGTAATACGTTAAGGTTTGAAAAATTTGTGGGACATCAATTTCAACATTTTCTATCCCAAATTCGCAAAAATCAATTGAAATTTGCGAAAAACTATTGATTGTTGCAATTTGTTTCTTGTGCTTTAGCAACTCTTTTTCTGCTTCGATGAAGGGCATTTTTGAGATTTCATGCCAACGTTTTTTGAGCTTTCTCTTCGTGAAAAAAGTAATTCCTTTTAAGCGAGATAAGAGTGAATTTGTCTCCGATTCTGAAGGGACAATTATCCATTGAGTTTGATTTTTCTGAATTACCTCCAATTGAATTCTAGCTTTTAAATATTTTTTTCTCAAGCTTAAAAAGCGCTTGTGCTGAGTTGAACCAGTTTTAAAGATTTCGTTGTATTTTTTGTACAAATCATTGTTGAAAATCTGGCAGATTGCCGCCTCCTTTTTTAGAGTATCGAAATCACTCCAAGATGAAAATTCACAGGATTTCTTAAGTGTATTAAGTTGTGCTAACCACGCGTTGATTTTCCCGTCAAATAGTGAAAGATTCTCCGTTTTTAAAGCGGTTGATTTGAACCTCCCTAAAGTTGACGAAAGGTGTTTTTTGTAAACCTCATTTATAGAGGCCTCCAATTCGAGAAAATCACTCACTTCTAATACAGAACTAGAATACTCTGCATCAATTAATTCTAGTTGTTCATATTCTTTAAAAAATGTAGAGAAAGAGACCCCTCCAATTAACTTTTCATGCGCCAACAAATTTAACGTTAACTGCAATCCATCTTGGTATTGTTCTGAAAGCTTTAGATTGTTGACAGGAACTATTTCATAGTTGTCCAGGTGATCCCAAGTCGCTTTTAAGCTCTGTAAAAAGGTATGACTCAAATAATCCGAGCTTGCGATAAAGCAATATTTATCTAGAGAAAACTCACTTAATTTTTTTACCAAAACGGCTAAGGCTACATGTTTTTCAGAAACAACAATGCTGGTTTTATCGCTGTGGAGTAACTTTGCGATTACATTGGTTAGAACTTGTGACTTGCCTGTTCCAGGAGGGCCTTGAATGACGCAATTATCATTTTTGACGGATTCAAAAACGGATTCATGATCCAAGTCTGCAGAGAACAAATTATCGTTTGGTAAATCAAGATTTATTCTTTCAACCCTCTCTTCGCCAAACAAGCTCTTCAGATTTGGTGAGTAATTATCAATTGATTTCAGTTCTTCGAGTTCTTTGATAATTTGAAAACGATGATGGTGGAAATTTCCTATAACTCTAGTTTCCTCCGACTTGATTTTTATTCCCGTTTCACTCAATAAACCAAGCAATTGTTCTTTTCCATTTTCAAGAGAGAATTCAACGTCAGAAGAGTTCTCTAGAAAATCAAGGATATAGGGATTAATAAAAAGTTCCTCCTCCTCAAAAGAAAACTGGACCTCTTGATTGATACGGTCAACCTTATAACTTAAAGGGTATAAAAACAAAGGTGTTTCGGTGTTTTCCGAATTTATATCAATTGTGCCTTCAGCTAGACAGAGAGAATTTACGCCCGACTCCTTTTGTGTCTTTTTTGTATCGCGAAGAATACGTTTTGGAAAGTGATCAATCTTAAACTTTAAATTTTCTCCAAGAGTGACAAAGAATAAGTTCTTGTTTTCTTTATCCAAACGAACGAGCACATCATTTGCATTGAAAACTTTCGTTTCCATCAATAATTCTTCGATCCTATTTTTTAATGAAAGTGACACGGCTATAAAAGTAAACAACTTTTTATAGATTAGTTGAGATTAGTCTGATCTACTTAAAAAGGTTGCCTTTTTATTAAAATTGAGCGCACTTATATTACTGCTTTCGCTATATTTACTCTTCTTGCTCACTAACCAGAAATTTGAAGGAAACTAAATTTATAGAACAGAACAAAGACAAGTGGAAGCGCTTTGAACAACTCTATGAATCTAAATCAAATGACCCTGAAGAATTGAGTGAACTCTACATGGACATAACGGATGATTTAAGTTACGCTCAAACATTTTACCGAAGAAGAACTGTGCGTGTTTATTTGAATAAACTTGCACAAAAAGTATATACTGGAGTTCACAAGCAAAAAGGAGAATCTTTCAAACGATTTATCGATGTCTGGAGAGTTTCTTTACCGTTAGAAATATACCGCTCAAGAAAAAGTCTGTTACTTGCACTGGTTGCGTTTTTAGTGTATTCGTTAATTGGTGTAATTACGACGGTGATTGACCCTGAATTTCCGAGAGTGGTCCTCGGAGATTATTATGTGAACATTACACTAGAAAACATCCAAGAAGGAAATCCTTTAAAAATTTACGAAGACGATGATCAGTTGGCCATGTTTGTAAGAATCACTACAAACAACATGAAGGTGGCATTTTTGACCTTTTTTGTTGGTTTCTTCTTCACTATTGGCACTCATTTACTCATGTTTTACAATGGTGTTATGCTCGGTTCTTTCCAATATTTTTTCTATACAAAAGGACTATTGATAACAAGTTTTTTAGGAATCTGGATCCATGGTGCATTTGAAATTTCGGCAATTGTTCTTGC
Organism: uncultured Flavobacteriales bacterium; assembly: GCA_905480355.1. Lineage (GTDB taxonomy): Bacteria > Bacteroidota > Bacteroidia > Flavobacteriales_D > Crocinitomicaceae > UBA4466. The sequence continues at coordinate 20,942 of CAJQQA010000085.1, forward strand.
TGCTGGTGCTGGAATAACAGCAGGTAATGGGTTGCTGTTTCCTAAAAGCTATACGCGTATGCAATCTCTTCAACTCTCAACAAAACGGGGCTTAAAAATCATGATGAGCCTTGTCCCTTTTATCATTGCGGCAGGGTTTTTAGAAAGCTATGTTACTGCTAATTATCAAGTGTTGCCAGAATGGTCTAAGTGGGCACTAATTTTATTTTCTTTCGGCATCATCCTCTTCTTTTATGTCTTTTACCCAATTTATGTAGCGAGAAAGTATCCAGAATTAATTACAGAAGAAGAAGTTGGAAACTTTCAAGACAGACAAAAGACTAACTTCCAAAAAATTAGAGGTTCTGGAGAAGTGATTGCAGATTCTTTTAGAATGTATCGCTTTATCTTCAGAAAAACAGCAAAAGTTTTTGCGCTCATTGTATTTCCTGCAATTTTTGTGATTGTTGCCTTTCAAAATCTACATTCTCCGATTTTTCAACAATCCGAACATTGGTATGATTGGGCTTCTCAATTGAAATTTATGATTGGATATCGATTCGTAGACATGCAAGACTATATCGTTTTTGCTATTTGGTCGTTCATTTTCGCACTCATTTTCTCAACTGTGTTTTGGGGTGTTCGAACCTCTGAAGAAGCATTCTCATGGAGCTCATTTTTCCAATTTCAATGGAAAAAACTGTTTGGAATATGGTTGGCGAACCTGTTCCTCTTTTTGTCGGTTTTATTATTGCCCTGGTATTTATTGCTGTTTGCTGTATTTCTGCTGCCATTCTTCTACCTCAATGCAGCAGCAATGGCGTTAGATGATGACACGTTTAAGGGTCGGTTTAGAAAGGGATTTCGTTATGGTAAACAACACTATGGAACATCATTGGTACTCTTATTAATATTGATCGGGTTAACGGCTATTATTACTCAACCCATTGCTCTCGTATTCAGCATTCATGAAGGAGGGGAAGGAGAACCAATGATGAGAGATTTATTGGACATGACAGCGGACTTTGTGAAACGAATCGCACAAATTTATACGGATGACTATATGATTTGGGCAAATATGCTCAGACAGTTTGTTTACATTTTATGCATGCTAGCAATTTTACCTTTAATGATAATTACAATGTCATTTGGTTTTTATACAGAACGAGAAAAATCGGAAGCAACAGGTTTACGAAAACTGTTCGAGCTATTTGGAAAAAGGAGTAATACAAAAGAATCGGATTCAGATTATGAATAAAATCATTCTATATATCGTCGTATTCTTATTCGCCTTTTCTGCGCATAGCCAAAACAAGAAGAAACAACTTTGGAAGTCGGAGAAAGAAAAACTTGAATACCGTAAAAAAACAAAATACAATGGTCCTGAAGATTGGTCTGGTGCTTACCCTTCTCATTTGGAGGATGAAGATTATGTCTCTACAAGTTCGAGCGAGTCATCAAGGAGTAATAGCTCCTCTCGAAACCTAAGGTATAATCCGCAACAAATTCAACGTGATAGAAAACGATTGGACGGATTTGATAGAGGTGGAGGGGTTGAATTTGACCCGACAGTAGAACGTCCTAACCCAATTGAGCTTCCTGACATTGACCCAATAGACATTGACCCAATTGATTTGGACATGCCGGATATTGACTTGCCATCAATCCCAATGTCATTTTGGAAAGGTGTGATGTTTATATTCATATTTGTTGCTGTGTTCGTTATTGCTTATCTAATTATTAAGAACAAAAAGCCATCTGATAAAAAGCTGATTTATGACGTAGAAGACGATTGGAACCCAGAAGTTATTTCAAAAACAGAATTAGAATTACGTCTTGAAGCTGCAATTGAAAAAGAAGACTATAGAGAATGTATTCGAATTTACTTCACTTTTATCTTAAAAGAATTGATTCGTAAATCTTGGATTCAGTGGATGAAAGAGAAAACAAATCATCATTATGTCATAGAAATGCAGCACCGTACAAATGCGATGTCATTTCATGAATGTGTTCGTATTTACGATATTGTATGGTACGGAGATTATAATATCGATAATGACATATACGAATTATTGAAGCCAACCCTGGAAGAATACTACCAATCTTTAGATCCTGTTAATGAATAAACAAACTAAAATAGGATTAGTTGGCGGTATTGTCTTAGTGATGATGCTATTGATTTGGCTATTTTCCTACGGCAGCAATGATAACAAAAAGAAAAGCAAACAAGTCTTTACATCAACAAATTGGACGAAAAAATACCAGGTTTACGATAAGAATCCTTTAGGGCTCTACCTATTTACAGCCCTCTCTAGAGTTCATATTGATTCTAACCATACGGTTATGGTAGCGACAAGTGATACGATTCTTGATTCATTAATTCGTGCAAATGATGACCCAAAGACTTTTTTGTTTGTGGGCAATCATTTAGGTCTTCACTCTGTTGAATTTAAAATGATTCTTGATGAGGTAGAAAAAGGATCGGATATCTTTTTAGCATACAACAAGATTACAGAGAATATAGCAGATGCTCTTTTTGAAGATTCCGACAACCTTTTCGATTACGCACCCTCAATAAATATTTATACAGAAAAGAAAAAATATTCAATGCTGAACATTTTTCAAACAGATACAATTGCCGATAATTGGAGTGCATTTGGAAAAATTGAACTCAAAAATGCAGTAAATTACAAGGTGCTATCCTCCTTTATGAAAATGAGCAATTTCATCAAATACAAACATGGAAAAGGTAGAGTTTTGCTAAACACAACGCCTAAAGCTTTTTACAATTACCAATTAAAGAGAAAAACAGGCTTTAAGTATTCAGAATTCGTTCTCAATCAGCTGTCTCCAAATCAAGACATTATTATTTTAGAACTTGGACGGCTTTCTGACAATTATGGCGATGAAGATGTGGATGAAGAAACGGGGGACAAACTCAAAAAAGATGATAGCTATTTGACATTACTCTTTAAGAACCCCACACTATTGAAAGCAATGCTTCTTGCGATCATTGGCATGCTGTTATTCGTTATATTCCGCTCAAAGAGAACACAGCCTGTTGTACCATACATCAGCCAGAAAAAAGACATGACACTCGCATTTGCAGATACCATTACCTCTATATATTTTGCGAAAAGGAATCCATATGGACTTTTACAAGTTCAAAAGCGCAATTTCTATTCGATGGTACAAAAGCATTTTTATATTGACTTAAGCCGTGACGATAAAAAGAATGCTATCGAGTCTCTAGCGGAAAAGAGTAATTATAAAAAAAAGGAGTTAATTCAATTAATCAACTTATTTGAAACAAAAGAAGCATTCTCTGTAGATGATCAGTACGTTTCAAAAACATTAATTATGCAACAAGAGTTTTATCGTTCAGTGGGTATTATTAATGATAAAACAATGGAGCGAACGAGTCAGCGAGAGGCAATTTATAGACGTTCTTTGTTCTTACCCGGAATTCTTATTTTAGGAGGAATATTTGTATTCTTTTTCGGAATTCACGAACTTGTTAATGCAAAAGGCTACGGAATTTTATTATGGCCAATGGGGTTTAGTTTGATTTTTATTGGTTCTCTTCGAATAATTAGACCTTATTTGAAAATTGAAGGAAACAATTGGAAGTATTACTCCGCATGGAGCTTGAAAAAGACCTTCAACCAAGATGAGATTACGCAAATTGAAATTTTAACAAAAGGAACGATTGTTCATTTTGGGGAGAATAAAAAACTAATTATTAATTATTGGGACTTAAGTCGTTTTGATCAAAAGCAATTTAAACGATTTATCTCAAAACTTCATACACAACAATTATGATGAACACAGACGAAAACGAGAATGTAACGCCAAGTAACGAGGGAGAAAACGAAGCAGCCAATACTGATGCTCATTCAAACTACAAGCCTTCTGGAGAAGAAAAGAAGGAAGAGGCGCCAGTTGAAAAAAACCCTGAACTAGCAACTAATAGTAAAGCGGAAGGTGTGGATAAATCTTTTGGTTTTGAAAGAGAAAACAAAGAACTCATTTGGGTTTCCCAAAAGGTGAGTAATGTTCGAACTGAATTGGCCAAATACATCATTGGACAAACAGAAATGGTTGATTTATTAATGACAGGGATTTTTGCAAATGGTCATTTATTGCTAGAAGGTGCTCCAGGTGTGGCAAAAACATTATCAGCGAAAGCACTTTCAAAATCTCTGAATGTTGAATTCTCTCGAATCCAATTCACACCAGATATGATGCCTTCAGACGTAATTGGAACGGCTGTTTTTAACTCTAAAGACGCCACTTTCACATTTAGAAAAGGCCCGGTTTTTTCCAATATTGTTTTAATTGATGAAATTAATCGCGCACCAGCAAAGACACAAGCAGCGCTTTTTGAAGTAATGGAAGAACGTCAAATCACTTACGATGGAAAAAGGTATCCTATGTCTTTTCCTTTTATTGTTATCGCAACGCAAAACCCAATTGACCAGGAAGGAACTTATAATTTACCTGAAGCACAGTTGGATCGTTTCCTGTTTAAAATTAAAATAGACTATCCAGAATTACAAGAAGAGGAGGAGATATTACAACGGTATAAGAATGAAATTAAGTCTCCAAGTTTAGACAATATAGTTGCTGTATTTAGCGCAGAGGAGCTTCAGAAAATTCAAGATGCAGTGTCAAAGGTAATTGTTGAAGATAATTTGGTGAAATACATTGCCGCGATTACACATAAGACAAGAAACCATGGCAAGATTTATCTTGGTGGTTCCCCAAGGGTTTCATTGTCAATACTCAAGGCCTCAAAGGCAATGGCTGCTATACGTGGACGAGACTTTGTAACGCCTGAAGACATTCAATTTGTGGCTGTTCATGTTCTCAATCATAGATTAATCATGACACCAGAAGCAGAAATGGAAGGGATTAGAGTAGAAGAAGTAATCCAAGAGATCGTTAAAACAATAGTTGTACCAAGATAATAAACAACAATTAATAAAAACAGATTGAAAATTCTAAGGAACATATACCTAACGAAGTGGTTTTTTGCACTATTTGTGCAGGTAATTATTTTATATGTAATTGCATTTTCTCTTCCATGGATTGAGTTTATCGCTAACGTTGTTCTTGCATCTTTAATTGGAATTACAATGATTGACATATTGCTTGTTTTTAGCAATTCAAAACCGATTACGGTAGAACGAAAAGCAAAACAAAGACTCAATCTAGGAGACGCGAATACGATTGAGTTAAAGGTGATAAATGAAACCGGTCAACCACTAAACTTTACTCTAATTGAAGGATATCCAGTAGAGATGCAAGATCGTTCAACTGTTCTTTCAGGAACCCTCTCTTCACATTCATGGAAAGAATTCAGTTATTTGTTTACTCCAAAGAAAAGAGGGGAGTATCATTTCGGAAATGTATTTGTTGTTATTCGATCGATGTTTTTTCTGGCATCGAGAAGAATAGATATTCCAATGGAAGAATTGATTCGTGTTTACCCTTCAGTGCTGCAATTAAAAAAGTATGAATTACTTGTATTTCAACAGCAAAAAATAAACAACGGTATTAAACGCATTCGCCGACTTGGCAATAACAGTGAATTTGAACAAATTAAAACATATGTTCAAGGGGATGATTTAAAATCGATTAATTGGAAAGCAACAAGTCGCAGAAATGAATTAATGGTCAATCAGTACCAGGAAGAAAAGTCGCAAAGTATCTTTTGTATTATTGATAAAAGCAGAAGTATGCAAATGGAATTTGATGGACTTTCTATGCTCGATTACGCAATTAATTCATCTTTGGTTTTCACCAATATCGCATTGAAAAAGGGCGACCGAGCTGGACTGATAACTTATTCCGATAAAATTGGAACAGTATTGCCAGCTGAGCGTTCTTCAGGACAAATGCGACGGATCCAGAATGTATTGTACAATCAGAAATCCTTATTTAAAGAAGGTAATTATGAGCTTCTATTTCAATCTGTAAGAAGGGTGGCGAAAACGCGTTCTCTCTTGATGCTATTTACAAATTTCGAGACAGAGTTTGCAATGAGAAGAGCAATGCCGTACTTGAGAAAGTTAAATCAAAAGCATATTTTAGTTGTTGTGTTCTTTCAGAATAGTGAATTACAAGAATTAGCCTTTCGACCTTCAAAAACAGTACAAGAAGTCTATCAAGCTACTGTTGCGGAGAAACTAATTTCGGTTAAAGCAAAAATTGCACGTGAACTCAAGCAAAATGGAGTTCAAACAATGCTTACCTTACCTGAAGACCTATCGATAAACACGATAAACAAGTTCCTTGAGTTAAAAGCAAGGGGATCGATATAAACATGTAATGATTGGCCTGATTAAGAATTAGCCACTTTATTAGCTGTTTTTTTTATAACGTTTAGGCTTTGCTTTCGTGCCGATTTCTCAAGTATCTACTTTTCGGCATGATGTATATGCGATGATATAATTGAATTAAAATGATTTTCCTAGTTTCATTGACATACCAAATTGAATTTCTTCTTTTGGATCATGATAAATTTGAGGTCCAAAGTCCAAACTAAAACGAAATCCTTTCTTACCTAAAAATGTCATGCCAGCAGGGATATAATGTTTAGGGCCTATTAGTATCAGCATTCCTTCAGAAAAACCAATTAAAAAAGAAACTTTCCCATTTGACAATTTTGGGAAGTAAATTTTCGTTCCTATTGACCCACCAATAAGACCTATAGATGCATCAATTCCCCATCTTGAATAAAGAACTCTTTCATACGATACGCCAATCCATGGATCAAAAAAACCTAACGTTCCGCTAATCGTATTTTTGAGTTCGCTGTCAATTCTTGGCTTGGCAGCTTTTTTTTCTTCTTCTGGCTCGGAAGGAATTGGGTTTACTGAATTATAAATGCCATTTTGTGCACTTAAATTGCAACTGACAAAAAAAATAAAAAGGATGGTTAACTTAAACTTTTCAGGCATTAATTTTATATTTAGAGATAACGGTTGGCTAAACTGCGTTTTAATGCAGTTTAGGTTTTGTTGGTAAATCGTTTTATTCTTTAACCAACCGAATTACTTCCTTCTTTTCTTTCGATTCAATGACCAGCAAATAAACCCCAGCAGGGTTTTCAAGTGTC
>CAJQQA010000086.1 GCA_905480355.1 uncultured Flavobacteriales bacterium
GAAACCGATTCCCCTTATTTGCCACCGGTTCCTTTTAGAGGGAAAAGAAACGAAAGTTCATACTTATTGCATGTTGCAGAAAAACTAGCAGATGTATATGATTTGAAAATGAACGTAATAGAAAGAACAACGACCGAAAACGCAATTAAATTATTCAAGCTAAATTCGTAACAATGGAAACAAAGCCTAGAATATTAATTATCTATACAGGAGGAACAATAGGGATGATAAAAAACCCTGTTACAAATGCTCTTGAAACAGTTGATTTTAATTTAATTTTTGACCGTGTACCAGAGTTGAATCGTCTACAGATTGAAATTGACAATAAAAGTGTTAAAAAACCTGTTGATTCTTCAGACATGAACATTAGCCATTGGCGCGAAATAGCAAAAATGGTCTCTGATAACTATGTCGAATATGATGGGTTTTTAATATTACATGGAACAGATACGATGGCCTATACAGCTTCAGCTTTGAGTTTTATGTTTGAAGGCTTAAAGAAACCAATTGTCCTAACGGGAGCTCAATTACCAATTGGTATTATTAGAACAGATGGTAAGAATAACTTAATTTCAGCACTCGAGGTTGTTGCAGAGAAAAGAGCAAATGGGGAGCCAATGATTCAGGAAGTAGCTGTGTTTTTTGATGATAAGTTGTTCCGAGGAAATAGATCAACAAAAGACTCTGCAACGCATTTTGAAGCTTTCCGCTCGCCAAATTTTGAAGCTCTTGCAATCGCTGGAGTTAAGATAGAATATTATGAGAATAGATTTTTTTCTTCTGCAAATACACCTTTCATAACTCATCGAGAACTAAACAACCGAGTAGCTCTTGTAAAGTTGTTTCCTGGAATTAAATTTGAACTCTACAAAGATGTTTTTAATAAAGACCATGTTGATGGAGTCGTCATTGAAACTTTTGGAGCCGGTAATACCCCAAGTTCAGAATATCTAAAGAAATTAATTTTGGACTTTATGGCTGAAGGAGGTGTCGTTCTCAATATTACTCAATGTAATTCAGGTACGGTGAAGCAAGGGTTTTATGAATCAAGCGCTGATTTTCAAGAGATTGGAGTAATAAGTGGCGGAAATATGACAACAGAAGCAGCAATGACAAAAATGATGGTGTTTTTGGACATTGAAGATTTAGAAAAATCTAAACAAGTTTTAGCACAAGAAATAAGAGGAGAAGTAGATTATTAATTAGACATAATGTGTAGCTTTGTAGCGCTTAATTTAAGCGTAATTGAAATAAATCAGGAGAGGTGGCAGAGTGGCTGAACGCGCACGCTTGGAAAGTGTGTTTACAGAGATGTAACGGGGGTTCGAATCCCCCTCTCTCCGCAAGAAAAACCGCATCATCAATGATGAGGCGGTTTTAGTATCTCAAATTAAAGTCAAGCTTACTTGGAACTCTAATTTGAGTCGCTAATCGATATGCTTCATACCAATCTTTGACTCAAAACAAACCGCAATTGAATTTTCATTAAATGCCTAGAACCCTTTTTTACAAAAAGTTAGTAAGTGCATCCAATAAATGAATTAGAATTTAAAGCTTCTGCTGCTGCTTTTTGGTTTAATTGTAATGGTCGTCTTTTGTAATTCGATTTAGTTTAATATTCAAATGCGCGTGGCTATAGTGTAATTAATCCCAATTTAGTATTGATTGTTGTATATTTTCTTTAGCTTGCGCTTATATTTTAACCTAAAAATTTATTATGAGAAAATTGTTATTTATTTGTATTGGAGCCATCGCTTTATCAACATCAAGTGTTTCTGCTCAAGTATTGGAAGAAGGAAATGTTAACATCGACCTTTATTACGGATTCCCTAACCTTTACAATGCTGTGTTTAGAGGTTTGTACGGAGTTGGACTCGAAGGAGATGAGAGCTATAGAACTAGAGGAATAGGACCGATTGGTATTCGTGCTGAGTACATGTTAGCTGACAAAATTGGACTAGGAGTTGATGTTGCTTACAGTAATGCTTATATTAGTTATAACTATAACACAACTATTTTCAATGCTACAACAGGAGTTTCTACTCCAGTTATATACGAAGAGAAATTCGCAACTACTAAGATCGGAGCTATGGTTACATTTAACTATCACTTCATAGATCATGATGCCTTAGATTTCTACGGAATGATTGGTGCTGGTTACAAGAACAGATCATTTAAGTACACTACTACTGATCCTGCTTTTGATACATCAACTGATGTCTTCTCATTAAATGCTACTATTATCCCAGTTGCATTCAGACTTGGAGTTGGACTTCGTTATTTCTTCACAGATAACTTTGGATTAAACATGGCTGTAGGTTTCGGGCAAGGTTCAATCATTAACGGTGGTATCTCCTTCAAATTCTAAGAGAAGATAAACTTATATAAAAGGTCTCACACGATAAATCGGATGAGACCTTTTTTTGTGCTAATAATTTTCTAATTGGTTGAGAACAGAACTTCAAAGGAAAATATTCAGCCAAGAATCACTTGATACTCTTTACGTTATCAAATACGGAGCATTAGAAAATAGAAAAGGACATCTGAAATTCTATTTAAGTTGATTTTTTGGCACTTCACTCAATAATTAACCATCGTCACTTCATTATTTTACAATGTGTGGTGTTGTAAATAAAATTTTATTAAATTTGACTAAATTAAAAACTAAAATTACGATTAATTAAATCTTTTAGAACATGAAAAAAACAATTAGTTCTTTCGCTATAGCAGCATTAATGACATTTGGATTTGCATTTACATCAGTCGCTCAAGGTGATGAAAATGAGGGAGACAACATAGAAATGGCTATGGAAGAAGGTGAAGGTGAAACTGCTTTAGACACAGTTATGGAAGAAACACCATCAATCGCAGAAGAAGCCCAAGAAATGGATGATGCTTCTACAACAGCTGCATCTGAAGAAAAGAAAGAGCTTAGCTTTGTGCAAGGATTAAAGCAAAAGTATATTGAAGGAGATCCATTTTGGATGACGCCAGTATTAATTTGTTTGATTATAGGTCTAGCACTATCAATAGAGCGTATTGTTTACCTTAATCTTTCAACGATTAACACAAAGGTGTTTTTAGACGAGGTTGAAACGGCATTGAAGAATGGTGGTGTTGAAGCAGCTAAAGACGTTTGCAGAAATTCAAGAGGACCTATTGCATCTATATTCTATCAAGGTTTAGATCGTTCAGATGAAGGAATTGAAGCTGTTGAGAAAACAGTTGTTGCATATGGAGGCGTTCAAATGGGACTGTTAGAAAAAGGATTGACATGGATCTCTCTTTTTATTGCACTTGCACCAATGCTTGGTTTCTTAGGAACGGTAATCGGAATGATTTTTGCCTTTGATAAGATTATTGAAGATGGTCAAGTTTCTCCAATTACTGTTGCTGGTGGTATTAAGGTATCGCTATTGACAACAGTCTTTGGTTTAATTGCAGCGATTATTCTTCAAGTATTTTATAATTATATCGTCTCTAAAATTGATGGTATTGTTAACGAAATGGAAGACGCATCAATCTCTTTAATTGATATGATGTTAAAGAATAAGGTCGCGAAAGTGTAAGCGTGAATTTTTAAATAACTAATTAATAATTTGTAACGCATGGATATTAAAAAACTCTTCAATTATCTGAGTATACTTAAGTTCGGGTTAGCTGGACTTGGTGTAATAGGATGTTTATTTCTGTTCTTCGGTGAAAACATGAACAGTACGATGCAAGATCAAGAGACATTTAGAGATGGCCTAAGCCTAAGCTTTACTGTGTCGTTTGCTGGATTTCTGATTTTTGCAAGTATTGGCTTGATTTTATTGTTTTTCGTAACACAAATAATTTCAAACCCTAAGAAAACCCTAATGTCAATCATAGGAGTTATCGTTGCGCTTGTCGTTTATTTAATCTTTTTAATGATTGGTACAGGTGATTCGAACGAATCTTTATTATTGGCTGAAGATGTTCAAGTTGAAAAAGGAACAATTGTTTCTACAACAGCTGGAATCTACACAGTATTAACATTAATTGTTGTTGCATTAGTTGCAGCAGTTGCGGCTCCTTTTATGGGCCGGTTAAGAAAATAATTATATGGCAAAGCGAGGTATACCTGAAGTAAATGCTGGTTCGATGGCGGATATCGCTTTCTTGCTTTTGATTTTCTTTTTGGTAACAACGACAATGGATAAGGATCATGCATATATTCGGAGTATTCCTAAGAATGTGATCATTGAAATTCCACCTGAGCCTGTTGAGAAGCGTAATATTTGCGCGATTCAAGCAAATGCTCAAAATCAATTGATGATTCGGGGAGAATTAATGACGAATCCGGATGATATATCAGAACGAGTTCTAGATTTTTATCGAGAAAACGAAGCTCAAAATGATCCAATAAATAATTTCCCAATGTATTCGAGAATTTCAAAAGCTGAAATTCAGGCTGCTTTGAATCTGGCGATTGATGAAGCAGAGGCTGTTGAGAAAACACCAAATGCAAGTCAAGATATTATTGATTTTAAATACCGACAAGTCGCTGAGTGGGAAAAGAAACAATCTGCAATTGATTTACTCGGGAAAAATGTACTTCCAGAGATTGCCTCCCAAGCACATATTCGTATAGAAGTGCAAAAAGCAACTGAATACAATTTGTTTGCAACAATTCAATCGGAAATTGAAGAAGCAATTTTTGAACTAAGAAACGATGCAGCCTTGACTGTCTTTAAAGAGTCATATAAGCAGATTCAAAGTCGTTTGGCAATGGATAAAGCACCTGTGGATAGGGACAAAATGGAATTGTTAAAAATCCTTTATCCAGACAGAATTATAGAGGTAACACCGAGAAAATAATATTATGTCAAAATTTAGAAAAGAAGGAGGAAAAAGTGCTCCAGCGATAAATACATCATCATTACCTGATATCGTATTTATGTTGTTGTTTTTCTTTATGGTTGCAACTACAAGTAAGGAATCGGATCCAACGGTTAGAGTCATTAAACCAAATGGAGTTAGAACTCAAGACATGACACCATACAAACAAAAATCGGAAATAGATTTTTTGTATTTGGGTAAACCCTTGAATACAGCAAGAGCAAGAGCTTATGCTGAAATGGGAATGGAATACATGCTATTTATGGATAATGTTGTCCAATCAACAACGGATGACATTTACAATGTAAATGCAATTAAACGCTGGAAACTAGACAAGTTTGAATCAAAACCAGCTCGAATGAACGAAACAATTGAAGGAGTTATTACCTGTGTTAAAGCAGATGAAGGAGCACCTTCAGGTATAATATTTGATATTCGTAAAGAGCTGCAAGATATCGATGCATTAAAGATTGCTTACGCTGTAAATAAACAAGACAAGAGATAATCGTAATTAAGTTTTAGAATCCCGGTTAATCATTGATTAATCGGGATTTTTTATTGAATGAAATATGGAAAATTTTGAAGTAATAAATCCAACGAGAATACTCTTTGGTAAAAACCAATTGAGTCGTTTACCTGAACTACTAAAATCATACAAAGCACAAAAAGTGATGATGGTCTATGGTGGAGGTAGCGTTTCCAGAATAGGACTATTGGACAAGATTATGTCAGAGCTATTAGATTTTAAAGTTGTCACTTTTGGAGGGGTAGAAGCCAACCCAGATTACTCAACGTTGATGCAGGCTGTTGATTTAGCGAAAGAAGAAAATATAGATTTTATTTTAGCCGTCGGAGGAGGCTCTGTTATTGACGGAGTAAAATTTCTTTCTGGCGCCATTAACTATAATGGTGATCCTTGGGATGTTTTATTGAATAAAAAGGACTGTGCTTTCACTTCAGCGGTTTCCTTTGGAACTATACTAACATTACCAGCTACCGGTTCAGAAGCAAACTCTGGGGCAGTTATTAGTAGAAGAGAATTGAATGAAAAAAGAACAATGGGAGGGCCTTTATTTTTCCCTAAATTTTCGTTTTGTGATCCAACAGTAGTTGCCAGCATACCTAAAAGACAATTAGCTAATGGTATCGTAGATGCTTTCATGCACACACTCGAACAATATATAACTTACCCTTCAAACAAT
>CAJQQA010000087.1 GCA_905480355.1 uncultured Flavobacteriales bacterium
ATCCTTTTTTATGGAAGAATGTAAACGAATGGGAGTGGAGGTTCTTGGTCCTGATATCAATGAGTCAACGTATCATTTCACTGTAAACAAGAAGGGAGCAATACGTTTTGGGCTAGGAGCAATAAAAGGTCTAGGATCTGCACCAGTTGAAGAAGTAATAAATGTTAGAAATGAAAGCGGTGATTTTAGTGATATATTTGATCTTGCTAAAAGAGTGAGTTTACGTACTTTTTCAAAGAAGGCATTCGAAAGTATTGCATATGCAGGTGGATTTGATTCTTTTAAAGGAGTTCATAGAGCACAATACTTTCATGAAGATAGCAATGGTCGAACATTTCTAGATAATGTAATTCGTTTTGGCTCTGGCTTTCAAGATAGTGAGAATTCAAATCAAGCTTCATTATTTGGTGGAGATTCGGGCGCTAATTTACCTGAACCACTAATACCTATTGCAGAAGAATGGGGGAATATATACGCTTTAAATAAAGAGAAAGAAGTTGTTGGAATTTTTATTTCGGGACATCCGCTAAACGATTTTAAACTCGAAATTGATGCGTTTTGTTCTGGAAGCGTTTCAATGCTCAGTAATTTAGAGAAACACAGAGGTAAGGATATACTATTAGCCGCAATTATTTCTGAGGGCGAGCATAGAACTACGCGACGTGGAGATCCTTTCGGAACAATCATATTGGAAGACTATCATGATTCACACAAGATATTTTTGTGGCGTGAGAACTACTTGAAATATAAGCACTTCTTGAATCCAGGAACCTTTGTTTCAGTTAAAGGAAGAATTGAGATTCCTCCGAGAAGGTCTGAGCTGGAATTTGTTATTAATTCGATTGATTTATTACATAATTTAAAAGAGACACGTGCAAATGCTGTTCATTTAAAAGTTTCAAATACTGCTTTGGAACAGCGAATGATTACAGAATTGAATACACTTTTCACTGAGAACCCTGGTAATTGTGCTGTTCACTTCACTGTTTTCGATGCATTAAATGGAATTGAAGTTGGAATGCCTTCAAAATCGATTAAAGTGGATTTAAACAAGAAATTATTCAAAGGTCTAAATAAATTGGATTTAGATTTTAGAATAAAATAATTTTTTATTTTATTTAAAACAGGATTAGCATACATCTGAATAAAGTAAGGCTTAAGTTCTTCTTTAATAGTGTGATACCTTAGCTCAAACTCACTTATTTTTTCCTTGCTAATTGGAATATTCATTGTTATTGACTCCAAAGAAGGGCCAATTGACGAGTCTTTTTGTTGAAGTAAATCATACGCCAAAAAATTAGATGGATTCAAGTGATAATTTTGATGAATTTGCTTGTCAATTTGTTCTGCGATTAAAATGGGGTCGTCAGATTCGGGCTCTACAATATTCCCAAAGGCAATATGAACTTTACCCTTATAGCCATTAAGACCTTTTGCGATACTAATGATGTCGCTATTATCGTCCTTTTCAAATTCACCATCGTTTTCTTTGATATATAGCTCTTGTGCTTTTAATACATCACATGGATCAAATTCATAAGAAATTGAAACAGGTACAATTTTTAGTCTGCGAACAGCATCTCCAATTGTTAAAGCATCATCACCCTTACGCTTGCTCATGTGAAGCATTTTAAGTATTGTCGGGTCAGTTTTATCAATACCATCTTTGGCTCTACCTTCTCGTTGTGCAATCCAAATGTTAATGCCACTTTTGAGCCTATGATGAATGTACTCGGAAAGTTTATTGGAAGCGAGTAACTTCTCTCTTCCTTGTGCAGAACGCTTAACAATAAAACTTCTGTTCAATCGCATCAATTTAGAAACAAATTCTTTCTTCAATAAGTTATCGCCAATGGCAATCTCTAATTTTCGCTTCGAGTCTTCCATTAATAAATAACTAATAAAAGCAGGATCCATAGCAATGTCTCTATGGTTGCTCATAAACAAGTACGAATTTTCTTTAAGTTGTTGGAGTCCTGAGACTGTTAAGCCATCTACAGAAGTTTTTATTACTTTTTTTAGGTAGTCAGAAGCTATTTCCTGAACCTCAGTTACTTTAGTGATCTTCTTGATTTTCTTCTTAAGTGTTTTCTTCACCAGCAATAAAGCAAGAGTTGGTAGTTTTTTGAATAATTTAGGAAGCCTCTTGTCTACGATTGCTTTTGAAAACTGTTCGTCTTCAAGCAAGGATTTAATTACGTCAGGAACCTCATTGTCTTGGTAAGGACGAATATCATCGAAATTTTCCATAATCACGCGTTTACCTTTAACATTAGCTAAACACTTTATAGTTTTAAGTTAATATGTTTACAAATTTAGTCGGATAATTATTAAATCAAACGTTATTAGTCTTTGATTAGATAGTTTTTATTTTATTAAAATCTCGTCACTAAATAGCCAAGTCGATCCTCCAGCTCCAAGATGCCATTCAGGACACTTTCCAAAATTAGTAGCTTTAATTCTTAAAGCGACAACTCGATTTTTTTGTTCAATGTTAAAACTGAAAATAGTATAGTTGGCTTTTCTTTCATGTTTGGGTGTTTCTGTAGTGCTAATTACTTGAACTTTTTCATAATTGACACCGTCAAATGAAACTTCAAGATAGATCTCGCTAGGGTAGAAGATCCAAGATTTAATATCTTCCAAAAAGCCAATACTCACCGTATTTATCTCTCGAGGTAATGTGAAAGCAACTTTTGCAATTATATCCTGGTCAAGATATCCTTGCCAACCTCCAGTTCTGTATTCAGTTGTCCCAAATATTCCATCAATTAAAGCACTCTCTCCACCAGCAGAATATTCCTTAGAAAAAGTAGACTGAAGACTTAGCTTCATCGATTGATCAAGCTGTGTGAACTTTTGTGATACAATACTACTTTTAGCAATCTCACTTTCAGCGTAAGCATGTATAACTGATTCAGTGTGAAGAGTGAATGGATTTTCAAATAATATCCAATTTGCTGTTTCGCCACTCCCTGTTAATGAGTAGTATATTGGACGGAAATTCGTATCTACACTACTGATATCAATAATTATCGAGTCAAGAAAAATACTTTCTGTATTTCTAAAAAATGGCAATGGAACAAACGAACTATCATACTCATTAATCGTAGGTGAAGCTTCAAAATTCGAATAATTTGTACTTGGTTGGTTTCCCATATAAAAGTTTAATTCTCCACCCGCAATTATATCTCTATGTGCAATGAAAGTTTGCTCAATTTCTTCTCCATTTAAAAGTATGGATTGAATATATTTGTTTTCTATTGAATTATTAAACGTTTTGATTATAAATGATTTGTTATCATTTATCTCAATTATAACTTCATCCATTAGAGGCCTCCCGAAATCATAATAGGGATTACCAGGAGCCACTTGATAGAGTCCCATAGCACTAAGTACATACCAAGAAGACATTTGTCCGCAATCTTCATTCCCGGAAAGTCCATCAGGCGCATTTTGGTACATTTCGCTAAGAATTTTGTCCACATAAAATGCAGTTTTTTCTGGGGCGTTTGTATAATTATAGAGATATGCCATATGATGTGATGGCTCATTACCGTGTGCATATTGTCCAATCAATCCTGTTATATCTACTTGATGTCGACCTTCAAGTTGAGATTCTGTTGTAAACAAACGGTCTAACCAAGATTCAAGAGCATCATGACCACCAATTAATTTTCTCAACACTCCAATCGCATGAGGAGCATAAAGCGAATATTGCCAACTATTGGCTTCTGTATAATTGAAGTTAACCTCAGACGGTTCGAAGGGAGAATGCCACATCCCATATTTTCTTGCACGCATAAATAGTGAGGATGGATCAAATGAATTCACGAAATTAAACTCTTCCTTTCGCCTGGCAATTGGAAGAATATTTTCTTTTAACCCATTATTCATGGCTTGTTCCATCTCATTAATACAGAATTCGTCATAAGCATATTCCAAATTCTTCGAAACAGATTCCGGTTCTTGTGATGAATTGATTACTCCATCGTGATGAAAACCGATCTTACCGTATTCGTCAAAGTGAGAGGTGGCCTTCATAGCTTTAAGTGCTTTATAAGTGTCATACCCTCTAATCCCTTTTGTATATGCATCTGCAATCACAGAAACGGAATGATATCCAATCATACACTCAGTCTCATTACCCGCTAATTCCCATACAGGTAAATCACCACTTTGATCATACATTCTAAGAAATGTATTAATGAAGTCGTTCGTTTTTTCTACTTGTGTTAATGTATAAAGTGGGTGTAACTTGAGGAAGTGCTTCTCAACGAACCCCTATGGAAGGGCATTGGGATCGCAGATGCGTTTGTTAGCTGGAATTGGGACAGCCCATGGGACACTATGCTCGGTGCTTTAGAAGAGCATACACGCAAGGTTGTAAGGTCTGGCAACCGCGCCCCGCGGTTCTGGTTAGATCTGTTTGCAGTGAACCAGCACAAGGCGTTGTGGCCGTGGCGCTGTGAGAGCGGCCTGGGGGCGGACTGTCCTGGGTGCAAG
>CAJQQA010000088.1 GCA_905480355.1 uncultured Flavobacteriales bacterium
GAAGCACGTTTTGCAGCATCAACCATTAATAATAATTCGAAAAGATTATCTGCTGGCGGCATTGTTGATTGAACAATAAACACGTCTTTTCCACGCACTGTTTCTTCATAAGAAGGCTGGAATTCTCCGTCACTAAAGGTAGTCACTTTGCAGTTTCCTAAACTTGTTCCATAGCTTTCCGCTATCTTTTCTGCAAGCTCTCTAGATGCTTCTCCACAAAATATTTTTACCTCTGCTGACATAATTTTTTATTCGAAGGCGCAAAGTTAGTGAATTTACTTAATTCTAAAGCTAAATACATGAGAAAAAACGATTTAGTGAATTTTTATTCTTCTTCTCCAAAAACATTTCCTTCAACTAAAGAATTTTTAAGAAATAGTGTGCTTTGCTCAAATGCAGGAATTGCAAATAACACTACGTTTTTTAATGGATTATAAAACAAAGATTCATTCTTAGCTTCTGTATCAATAAAATCTCGCTTTTCATCATAGAATTCGATTAATAACACAATCGTTCCGAGAACAAAAACCATTTTTAATATACTTAAGAATACACCCAAGAGCTTGTTTAATAAACTCAGCTGAATAATTTTCACAACTTTCTCAATGGCTTTTCCCCCAAAATAAACCATTGCACCAACCATCAAAAAGATAATCGTAAATGAAATTGCTGGCAGGAACTCACCGTCTATTTCAAAACGCTCTTTAAGCATTTCAGATATGAAATCTGAGAAATGTATCCCTGCGTAAAGCCCAAGAAATAGTGCGAGAAAAGTAAACAATTCAATAACGAATCCCTTCTTAAAACCTTTCCATGCGGCAAAAATGATTGCAATAATAAATGCAATATCAATTAAACTCATTCACAGTTTTTTTTCAACTTTGTTTTCAAGGAAAGTTTCACTTCTGACCATAATTTTGAAACTCCATCTTCACCTTTGTGCAATTCATCACATTCCGAGTTCAAAGCCTCAATACCTGGCATACCATTCCAAGAAGCCACATCAATAACACTTTCAAATTTAAATGCTTGTCCATTCAAAGTGTATTCTCCTTCAACGTCAATCGAAATTCCATTCATTGAAACTTCAATAGTTGCCGTTCCATCATCTCCAAGTGATTTTATCGAACCTCCAATCACCTCTGTATTAATTGTCTTAAAAAAGTGCTTTGCTATTTTCTCGTTTCTACCTTCATCATTTGTCTCTACCGACATTGTATTGATACTGAATTTGATAGATTCTAATGTTTCTTTTACGTCATTAGATGCATCAAAAGTTACTTCAATCTCATTAAAACCTCCTGTTACCCCTTTCTTAGCATTCGTTTTATATGCAGTGAATTCAAATTCAGTTGTACCTTCGTCATAATTGAACATGCAAACTTGAGCTTCCGTTTCTTCTTTTGGATTCACTTCTGGATTCGAAGAACATGCAGTGATAATAGCTGCTAGAATAATGCTCGCGAACAAAAATTTATTTTTTTTCATGAATTTTTTTTTTCTGCAAGATACAAGAATATTTAAAATTCTAAGTTCTATTATTATTGAAAATTAATAAGCCTTTGAAGTATTGAAATACTACCTTTACACTTATGGATCATGATGTTGAATTACGTTTTCAAAAAGTGAAAAAAGAGCTTGAGAAAACTTTTGGTGAAGGAATAGATGTGGAGTCAATACTCTTTCTTATAGGGGTAAATGAATTGGGTGTTGGTTATAAAGATTTTTCAAAAAGCGAGAAAACAGATCTATTACACATAGCCATTTGTACTTTATTAGAACCTTATGGGTATTATAAGTTTGAACGACGTGATGAAGAAAATTGGCCTCATTTTGAATTACTCACTGAATTACCGCCTCTTGCAGATCGAGAACAAAAGCATTTGATCAAAGAATCAATTATCGATTACTTTAAACAGAACGGTTATTTCTAATCCTTTTTTGCAATCTTAAAAAAGCTATATTTGCACGATAAATTATTTATTCAATGGACTTTTTAATCAAAGCAGCACAATTACTTCTTGCCTTATCAATATTAGTTGTTCTCCACGAATTTGGACACTACTTAACTGCTCGATATTTTAAAATTAGAGTAGAAAAGTTTTACTTGTTCTTTAATCCTTGGTTTTCTCTTTTTAAGAAGAAAATTGGGGAAACGGAATGGGGAATTGGCTGGTTACCTCTTGGTGGCTATGTGAAGATTTCTGGGATGATTGATGAATCAATGGATAAGGAGCAATTAGCGCAGCCACCTCAACCCTGGGAATTTAGATCGAAACCGGCTTGGCAACGATTAATAGTAATGATTGGTGGGGTTGTTGTCAACTTAATTGTTGGTGTTATCATCTATATTTTTGTTCTTTTCGCATGGGGTGAAGAACAAATTCATACATCAGATCTCAAAGCTGGACTTACTGTTCATCCTTATATGGAAAAGTATGGCTTAAAATCTGGAGATAATATTCTTGAAATTGAAGGAGAAAAAGTATTGCATATAAATGATATCAATTCAGGCCTTCTCGTTCGAGATCAACATAATTTAAAGGTTCAACACGCAGACGGTAACATTGAAAGTATTGTTCTTCCAGACGGTATAGATTATGAGCTTTTTGGTGAAGGAGCTTTCCCAACGATAGGTTTGCGCCATAAAGCTACGACGATTGATGTTTTTGGTGCAGTTAAAACAGATGAAAAGCTAGGTGTTGAAAATGGGGATATCTTGGTCTCTGTTAATGGAGCTTCGAAAAATGAGGTTTCATTTGATGATTTATTTGCCTCTTCAAAAGATGATGCGACAATCACTCTTGTGCGAGAAGAAGATACTATGAACCTCATAGTACAAGTACAAAATGTCGTGGATTTAAAAAAGGTTTTTCCTGCGTTCTGTGCTCGTTTATTACCTGGCGATAAAATCATTAAAGTCAATGAGCAGGGTATAGAATTCTTCGATAATATTCAGGATGAATTGTACCGAAACAAGAGCAAGGAAGTTAATGTGACCGTTCTAAGAGATACGTCAGAATTAACTGTCTCAGCTAAAGTTACAGAGCAAGGTACGCTTGGTTTCTATCAAGTAAAGGAGGACTACATAGACCAAGATGCATTCCAGCATATTGATTATAGTTTTGGGTCAAGCATTGGACGAGGAGTAAGTCGAGGAATGATGACATTAGGAGACTATGTTGGTCAATTAAAATTTATTTTCACTAAAAAAGGAGCAAGTTCTATTGGTGGGTTTGGAGCTATTGGAAATTTATTCCCTCCTACATGGGATTGGCAAATATTCTGGCTGAATACTGCTCTTATTTCAATCATTTTGGCATTCATGAACATTTTACCGATACCTGCATTAGATGGAGGTCATGTTGTATTCTTGCTCTATGAAATGATAACTGGAAAAGAAGCTCCACAAAAAGTATTAGAGTATGCCCAAACTGTTGGTTTCTTCATTTTAATAGGCCTCTTATTGTATGCAAATGGGAACGATATTTACCGCGCCTTCTTTGGAGGGTAATTTGGAACACTTATTGTATTTAATTTAAAAAATAAAATCATGAAAAGAATATTATTAACACTCGCTGTTGTTTTAGTCAGCATTGGATTTACAAATGCTCAAGCAGAAGAAGGGCATATTACTTATAAAATCTCTATTGAATCGGATGATGCAGCAATGGCTTCGATGATGGAAGGATCAACTTTTGAAATTTTCTTTAAGGGAGAAAAGAGTCGTATCGATATGAGCATGGGGATGATGTTCAGTATGGTAACAATTACTGATGGGAAAGATATACTCATGCTTATGGGAGGCATGATGGGGAAAAAAGCAGTTCTTACATCGAAAAAAGATTTGGAAAAAGATTTGGAAAAAGAAGGTAAAGAGCCAGACGTAGATGTCAAATTTGTTTCTGGCAAGAAAAAAGTTGCTGGTTACGATTGTAAAAAAGCAATAATTATGGATGGTGATGGAAATGAAATAGTTTATTGGTACACTGAAAAACTCAAACTAGCTGATCCAGGTCAATGTAATGCACAAGGAAACATACCTGGGATTGCTCTTGCTTTTGAAATGGATCGTCAAGGAATGGTGATGTCATACATTGCAACATCAGTTGAAGAATCAATTAAAGACAAAAGCCTTTTTAAAATGGTAATCCCTGATGGTTATGAGAAAATGACGATGGAAGAAATGAAATCTATGGGAATGTAAGTACTACATCCTTGAAACAAAAAAGACCATTTCAAATAGAAATGGTCTTTTTTTTGTGCGTTATTTTATTTCACTTTTAGCAATTTTATATTTACTAGTCCCGACTCTTTTTGTATTTGCACGAAATACTCTCCTGTTTAGAGGTCGGTTAACTCCATTTAAAAGTCGTGTTATCCTTGAGTTAAGTTACCATCATAAACGGTTGCCACTTTTTTCATTTGAATATCGTAAACATTTATTTAAGAAAGTCGATGTTGCGTTTTAATCCATCATACTTTGTTCTCTTAATTGCGCTATTTCGAAATAATTCTTGATAGACTTCTTCTGTTAAATCATGCCAGTCAGCCTTAGATAACTTCAATAAATTTTCATGTGGAGAGAAAAACGATTCTTTTGTTGGTGAAGAAAAACGATTCATGGACAAACATCTTGACAAATATCACAACCAAACATCCAATTTTCCATTTTCCCCTTAAATTCTTTCGGTAATAACTCATCCTTAAGTTCGATTGTTAAATAGGAAATACACTTTGATCCATCAACGACGTATGGCTTAACGATTGCGTCCGTAGGGCAGGCATCTATGCATTTTGTGCATGTTCCACAGTAATCTTTAATTGGGCCGTCTTCTTCCAGTTCAAGATCTAGAACTAATTCTGCAATAAAGAAAAAAGATCCATGTTTTGGGTGTATCAAATTTGCATTTTTTCCCATCCAGCCCAATCCACTCTTTCTAGCCCAAGCTTTATCAAGAACAGGTGCAGAGTCAACAAATACACGTCCTCCTACTTCCCCTATTTCATCTTGAATGTATTGAAAAAATAATTTTAACTTATCCTTTATAAGAAAGTGATAATCCTTTCCATAAGCGTACTTTGAAATTTTATATGTATCGTTATTCTCCTGATCTTTTTCAGGGTAATAGTTCAATAATAGAGAAACAACCGATTTTGCATTATGAACCAGTAATCTTGGGTCCAAGCGTTTATCGTAGTGGTTTTCCATATAGGACATCTTACCATGATAATTTTGTTTCAAATAAGCATCAAGATGACGTGCATCATCTTCAAGAAAATCGGCTTTTGAAATACCACAATAGAAGAAGCCAAGGTCTAAAGCTTTCTGCTTAATTAGCTTAGTATTTCTTTCTGTTGAACTCATTTTCAGAATAATCCACCTTGCTTAAATCCCGGATTCTTTCCTAAGTGTGTGTAAGCTTTCTCTGTTACCTTTCTACCCCTTGTCGTTCTCATAATGAATCCTTCCTGAATCAAGAACGGCTCATAAACTTCTTCGATAGTTCCAGCGTTCTCACCTATTGCTGTTGCAATTGTCGTCAAACCAACTGGACCACCACTAAATTTATCGATGATGGTCTCTAGTATTTTATTGTCCATCTCGTCCAATCCATTCTGATCAACATTTAAAGCCGCCAAAGCGTGTTCTGTGATAGAAAAATCAATAGTTCCGTCTCCCTTAATTTGCGCGAAATCTCGAACTCTTCGAAGCAAAGCATTTGCAATTCTTGGCGTACCTCTACTTCTACTTGCTATTTGATATGCTGCATTTTCATTGATTGGAATATCCAATAAACCTGCTGATCGTTCAATTATTGAAGTTAAAGTTTTAGCATCATAATATTGCAACCTAAGGTTGATTCCGAATCGAGCTCTAAGGGGTGAGGTTAAAAGTCCTGATCTTGTTGTTGCTCCAATTAATGTAAAAGGATTCAACGCAATTTGCACAGTTCTGGCATTTGGACCACTGTCGATAAGAATATCAATACTGTAATCTTCCATTGCAGAATATAGATACTCCTCAATGATAGGACTTAATCTATGAATTTCATCAATAAATAAAACGTCCCCACTATCCAAATTTGTTAAAAGTCCCGCTAAGTCACCTGGCTTATCAAGTACAGGTCCACTGGTGACTTTACAGCTCACGTTTAGCTCTCTAGCAATTATAGTTGCCAAAGTCGTTTTACCTAGTCCTGGAGGCCCGTGTAATAACACATGATCCAAAGGTTCATTTCTTAAGATAGCTGCCTGAACAAAAACTTCAAGATTATCCACAATCTTTGGTTGTCCAGCAAAATCATCCAATTTTTCTGGACGCAAGACTTTATCATAATCTTTGTCTTCGCTATGATTAGCTTCTTCGTTATGATCAAATGAATCTTCCAATAAAATAAGTTTA
>CAJQQA010000089.1 GCA_905480355.1 uncultured Flavobacteriales bacterium
CTTACCCTTCAAACAATCTGCTGCAAGAGCGAGAGGCTGAAGGGGTTCTATCCACATTAATAGAAATCTCAAATGTAGTTGATCATCCTGATGATTATAAGCTGGCCTCAAACCTCATGCATTGTGCTACCCATGCTTTGAATGGGAATCTTAGATGCGGTGTTCCAACTGATTGGACGACGCACATGATTGGGCACGAATTAACGGCTCTTTTTAGTATTGATCACGCACGCACGTTAGCAATTATTGCCCCGCGTTTATGGGAATATAAATTTATTGAAAAACAAGATAAGTTAACGCAATACGGAAAGCGTGTTTGGAATTTATCAGGTGACAATGAGGCAATTGCGAGAGAAGCAATTTCCAAAACAGAGTCATTTTTTAATAGTTTAGGTCTCAAGACACGACTTTCAGAAAACACAGATGATTTTGAAGGGTGTGAGAAAATTATTCGAGCCATTTTTGAAGAAAGAAATTGGACGGCAATGGGAGAACGAAAGTCAATTTATTTAGATGATATTGAAGCAATAATAAAAGCGTCATTTTGACATAATTTCTTCGATTTTTAAGATCAGAAGCGCTCAAACCATTTTATTGTTCTGGAATTGACATTGTATAGAGACATTGATTTTTGTACATTCGTACAAACAAACGCATTTATGAAATATCTTGTTGTCGGTTTAGGAAATCCTGGGATGAAGTACGCAGATACACGTCATAACATCGGGTTTAAAATCGTGGAAGAATTTGCAAGGGAGCGAGAAGGTACATTTACAACAGAAAAGCTAGCAAACATTGCACGCGTTAAATTTAAAGGACGAAGCATTGTTCTATGTCAACCAAATACTTTCATGAACCTATCAGGTAAAGCTGTGAACTATTGGATGCAACAAGAGAAAATCTCAAGAGAAAATGTATTGATCATAACCGATGATATTGCTCTTCCTTTTGGAAAATTAAGAATGAAAGGAAAAGGTTCTGATGGTGGTCATAATGGCTTAAAGGATATTCAAGCAGTTTTAGGCACAAATGAATTTACACGACTGCGTTTTGGTGTTGGAAGTGAGTTTAACCCCGGTAAACAATCAAATTATGTGCTCGCAGATTGGTCGCCCGATGAACAATCTAACCTTAATGAGAGAATCGAAGTTGCAACAGAGTTTATTAAAGGGTACACTTCAGTTGGTTTACAATTAACCATGACGAATTGGAATGGAAAGTAAATCTTAATATTGAAGTATTTTTTTTCAATTCGGTAAATAGAGTGTTGTGAAAACCAATGTGAAAGTTACTTCTCAGCGATATAGAATAAATCGATACAATCATCTTTCGCGTCTGCAACAAAGTAATCTTCCAGTTTAATATGAGTGCCAGAATCACTTAACTTATTTCGGTTACGACGGTTCAATATATCGTAGGGAATTTGCAACATCCAACGTGGAAGATTGTACTGTAAGTTGAGTAGGTCAAATCGCATTATTTTGCGAACTGAAGCTTTATTCTCTTCATAGTACTTCATAGCGACATCATTTCCAAAAACACCTTTTTTATCCACGGAAGAAAAAATAGCAGTTAGTAAATCAGCAAGCTCATTAACAGAATATTCTCTGATGTGCCATGGATTTCTGCTTAAAGACATTTTCTTGTTCGGCGTGGTATGAATAAACTTTCCTCCAGGCTTCAAAACGCGGTGTATTTCTTTTACAAAAGCTGTGTCTTTTTTGATGTGTTCGATAACTTGAAAAGAGACAACAAAATCAAACTGATTATCATCTAGACCATTTAATGGTGGGACATTCATTTGACGAAAATCAACGTTCTCTATAGTTTTACTGGCTTCAGCGCCAACAGTGGACTCAAATTTGTCAATAGTGAGAAATTTATCTGCCTTTGAACTAAGCAATTCAATACCATATCCACTCCCGGTGCCAATTTCAAGAACATTACCAGAGATTAATTTAGCAGCCTCAACATAAGCTAAATAACTCCTTTGAAACACAAAGTTGTCTGAGACATCAGATTGAGAAACACGTTCAGCTGTTTGAATTTTACCCATAGTTTACCCAATTAGATTCGGTGAGTTCAAATGTAATAAGAAATAAGTTAGAATTTCTAAAGAAGCACAAAGAGATAATTTAATGCGTCACCCATAATGCAGGGTTTAAGCAGATAACATTGCTTCCAGAGACTTTGTGAAGTTCGAAATGCACCAAAGACATGTTTTGATTTTCCTTTGATAATAGAGAGCCAATAACTTTTTTTGTTGCTACTTTACTCCCTTTTGTAACGTAAGTATCTTTGAGGTTACTATAAACAGTTCGGTAATTTCCATGTTTAATAATTATCACTTTACCAGCCCCAGGGATGTTTAGTATACTTGTCACCTCACCATCAAACACCGCACGAACTTGAGCATTTTTTGGAGAACTTATATCAATTCCGCGGTTATTAGTTGTCACATTTTTCAAGGTTGGGTGAGGGTTTTTACCAAATTTTTCTGTGATACTGCCACGATCTACCGGCCATGGTAATCGTCCTTTATTCCCTTCGAAATTCGCACTTAAGCGAGCAGATTCTTTCGTTTCTGCGAAAGAGGGTGTCGTATTTGTACTTGGATTATTCTTTTTTCGAGCCGCTTCAGCGCTTTTTCTTCTTGCTTCTGCCTCGGCAATTTCTCGGTTTATTGCAGCGGATATTTTACTTCTTAATACGGCTTTTTTCCTTTCTTCTACCTGTAGTTGAGCAATTAAATTGGCCTCTTGGTTTTTGAATTTTTGGTAAACTTCCTTTTGCTTTATTCGGTCTTCTTCAATCTCTTTTTTCTCTTGACTTTTTTCAAGAATAACAACCTGTTTATATTCTTTTTCTTTTTCAATCTCAGAAATTTCAGTTGTAATAAGCGCTTGGTTTTGTTGAATTACAATAAATTGTTTTTTCTGAATTTCAGCGATTCGCTCAAGGTATTTATTTCGCTTTAAGGCTTCATTATAGCTTTCGGCAGTAAAAACATACATCATTTTACTGTATTTATTTCTGTGCTTATATGAATAAATCAGAAGTCTTTTGTACTGTGCCTTTAATTTGGCAATATGAGTATTCAGGTTTTCAATCTCGATTTGTTTCTTTTGTATCGTTAATTCTGCTCCTCGAATTTGATTGTCGTAATTCTTAAGAAGATTTTCGCGGTAAACGATTTGATTTTCAATGACACGAAGCTCACTGAGAGAAGACTTTGTATTTGTCTTAGATTTATTTAGAAGTGACTTTGTGTTTGATATTTTTCTTTCTAGACGGACTTGTTCTCTTTTGAGTTTTTCGCTCGTAGATTGCCCATTAACACTAAATGTGAGAAGTAAAAAAACAAGAAGTAGCTTACCTACATTCGCCATACTTTTGAGGAATTACAAAGTGAATGGTTTCTTTTTTATTAATTCTTACCTTACGATAGTCCAAGTTAATCTTAATTTCTTGCAAAGGCGTAATAACGGAAACATTCACTTTTTCAGGAAGCAAATATTTGCCAACAAGTTTTCTCTTTTCATATTCAATAAGAATTATTGTTGAGTCAAGTGGACTTTCTATGCGTTGGGAATTGAGGGTTTTCAAGTCATTTGAAAAGGTATAATACGTAATGATTTCGCGTCTATTTTTGCGATCATTCTTCTTTATTTCACGCTTTTTATGTGAAGACATTGAGTGATTATACGGGTCATTGACCTTATAGTATTTTTGACTCTTGTCATAGCCGATAGGCAAGCCGAGTAGTAACTGTTCAACATTTTTAAGTTCAACATCTATAGTGAATCGTTTTTT
Source organism: uncultured Flavobacteriales bacterium (assembly GCA_905480355.1). Taxonomy (GTDB): domain Bacteria; phylum Bacteroidota; class Bacteroidia; order Flavobacteriales_D; family Crocinitomicaceae; genus UBA4466. Next base: position 3,814 of record CAJQQA010000089.1, read on the forward strand.
CAAATAGTCAATACTCTTAACTGTAGTGCATTTTTCGCGTTTATCTACAATGAATATGGAATCTTGAGTAACTAAGCTGTTGTAAACTGGAATTCTCGCGTAAGTGATTAATGTATTTACGACGCTATCATGCTTCATTCTGACTGTAGTTTTGAAAGAAATGTTCATCGATGTGTCATGGTATTTCGTTGCAATTTTGGCATAGAAGTAATCGAAATGTATTGTCGATACACTATCAAGTATTAAACGTAAGTCACTTTCTTTCACGCGCTCTAATTTCTCAGCAGGAATGGCTTTTAAATTCCCACAAGAATAGAATAGTGCACTTAATAAAGCAATCGATATGTATAGGATACTATTCTTCATAGTATGTATTTGTCTTTATTTTTTTTAGAAGAATGTCACTTGGTTGACCAATGGAAGCAGCTTTTTCCCACCAGTCTAACGCGACGGATTTCTCATTTAGTTTCGAGTAAGCATCACCAAGGTGCTCAATAATAATTTTATCGGAGATATTAATACTGTTGGCCTTGATAAAGAATTTTAAAGCTTCTTTGTAGAGCCCCTTTTGAAAAAGAACTAAGCCATAAGTATCAATAAACTGAGATTGTGTGGGTTCTAATTTCAAAACTTCTTGCGCAAGGGATTGTGCAAGATCCAAATCGGTTTTTGATTTTGCGAGACGAAATGCAAAATTGTTCTTAATCAGGCTACTTTTCGGATCAAGTTTAATCGCTGCATAGTATTTTGCCTTACCCATTATGAAATCTTTCACTCCAAAGTAGGCGTCACCTAGTTGACCATTAAATTCAGCAGACAAGAGTGCATCATTAATAATTAATTCACTACCCGCAGACAGAACATCAATGGCATTTTCAAATTTACGGAGTTGGTTAGAGCTCACGCCATGCAATAAATAGACCACGGCAACAGAAGGAAATAAGGTTAAACATTCTTTACTGTCATTGTACAAAGCTTCGTAGTCTTTAATCTGGTATTCAAGAATTAAAACTTGGTTCCAAATTGGAAATTGTGATTCATCAAGTTCAAGTGCCTTTTTATAAGCAACAATAGCTTTCTTTTCTTTTTGATCCTGTAATAAGTAATCTCCATGAATAGAATGCACTTTTGCTTCATTTGGGTAATCTGCAACCATCGAATTAACTAAATCATAGATTTCTTTATCGATTTGATAAGCCGACTTATGAATTTTAATTAAAACCTTCATTTTAGTATTCAAGTCAGTATCTGGAGATTCAAACGCTAAACTCAATTGTTTATAGGCTTTATTCTTTTCCTTTTGATTTAGGTAAATATCGGCAAGAGCAAGATGAGCACGGCCATTTTCAGGGTCAGCAACTACAAGTGCTTCCAGCATTTCAATTCCTTTTTCAGCTTGATTAGTTGTAAAATAATAATCAACTAATGTAGCAATTAGCTGTGCATCTTTAGGGAAGTTCTCACGTGCTTTTGTTAGCTCTAATAGTGCTTTTTTAGGTTCTTTTAATGCAATGTACAGATCGTATTTTTGAATTGACAAACGTGGATTGATTCCAATTTGATCCTCAGTTTTGTTTAGCGCTTTAATTGCCTTTTCCGTTTCGCCAGTTTTGACAAGAACTTCAGAATAACCATATTGCCATTCAATATTTCGAGGCTCTATAGATACTAATTTCTCAAAATTGTCAGCTGATTTTGGAAAGTCTCCCTTTTCGAAATACATGTATGCCAGTTCTTGGATGTACCAAATGTTTTCCGGGTCGAGGGCATAAGCTTTCTCAATGTAGTCTGCAGAACCAGCAAGATTTCCCTTTTCTAATTCAAGTTTTGAAAGTGCGAAATATACCGCGTCATCATCTTGTCGAAGCTGTAAACATTCTTCGAATTTAGTAATTGCTTCTTCATTTCTCCCTTTAGTTTTAAAACGTATACCTTGATGAAAAGCTTCAATATAAGCATGGTCGGCTTTACTAAACTGAGCTTCAGCATTACCTGCTATCTTCTTAGAGACACATGCTGAAACAGTGAATAACAATAAAGCGATATAGAGTAAAAAATTATTCATTAAGGTCTGAATAATCACCTAAACTCAAAACACGCGCCAAACCTTGGTAATTTGATTTAGAACCGATCATTGAATCTTTTATTACAACATTGTTCAATTGAACATCATGTTGAATAATTGAATTAGAAATCACAGCGTTTTCAATCATACTATCCTTTCCTAGGGAAACATGAGGCCCAATAACTGAATTGGTAAGAATAACGTTTTCACCAATAAAACAGGGAGGAACAATTATAGAGTTGTTTAGTTTTACAGAATCATGTACTGTGTTTACACCCTTCTTTTGCTCGTTGATGAGAACTTGCTGATTGGTTTGAATGGTTACCTTTTTGTTGCCACAATCCATCCATTGATCGACTTCTCCGGTTTTAAAAATTTTCCCCTTAGACATCATTCCGATAATCCCATCATTGATTTGGTATTCTCCACCATTAATGATTTCGTTGTCAAGAACAAATTGCAACTCTTCTTTTAATTCAGAAACGTCTTTGAAATAGTAGATACCAATAACAGCTTGATTACTTACAAAAACACTTGGTTTCTCAACCAATTTAACAATCTCATTATTATCATTTAACTTGACAACTCCGTAAGCTTCAGGGGCATCAACTTGCTTCACCCAAATTACAGCATCCGCTTCTGGATCTAGCTGAAAGTCTGCTTGAATCAAGGTGTCAGCATATGCGATAACGGCTGATCCCGAAAGGGATTCTTTCGCACACATAATTGCATGTCCAGTTCCTAATGGTTCATTTTGACGATAAATCGAAGCTTTCGCTCCTAATCCTTCTGCAAGCTTGGTTAAACTTTCAACAACGTCCTCACCAAAGAATGCAGGATCGCCTAGAATGAATGCAACTTCATCAATTGGTTCACTTACAACTTCCGCTATATCTTTCACTAATCGGTGAACTATTGCTTGTCCTGCAACAGGAATTAGTGGTTTCGGCACGGTCAAGGTATGAGGTCGTAATCGACTACCTCTACCAGCCATTGGAACAATTATCTTCATCTCTTCCTTTTTATTTTACTCCCGTTGAACCAAAGCCTCCTGCACCACGTTTCGTTTCTGTTAATATTTCTACTTGCTCCCATTCCGCCTGTTCTACTTTCGCAAAAACAAGTTGAGCAATTCGTTCGCTATTTTCTAGTGTAAAATTTTCATTGGAAAGGTTAATTAAAATAACACCAACTTCGCCACGGTAATCAGCATCTATAGTGCCTGGAGCATTCAAGACTGAAATTCCTTTTTTAAGTGCGAGACCACTTCTCGGGCGCACTTGACATTCATATCCGCTTTGAATCTCCATAAACAATCCTGTTTTTACTAGTATACGTTCTAGAGGCTTTAACACTATTGGAGAATCAATGTTCGCACGAACGTCCAGTCCTGCCGAAGCAATGGTCTCGTACGCCGGTAATTGATGCGCAGATTGATTGATTATTTTAACTTTCATTTCTTAATAAATGGGTTCTGTAATATGCTTTCAAATTTAAGAAAGTTTAGAGAAATAAAAGATTGAAAAAAAGGAAATTTAGTGGAAGTTACTAACGATGTAGCGTTAAAAAAGCATGATTATTTGTAGAATTAATGAACATCGATTTCTGACACTGTTTTTTTATTTTTATTCGACCTTTCTATAACCCAAACCATAGCGATATACAATAGAATTAGTCCGTTATGGAAAAGGAACTTTCGAGTGGTCATTTCAAGTGGATCCATGTCTACAAAGAAAGTGATGAGAAAGAAGAGTAAGGCCACTCCAAAATAAAGCGCAAACTTTCTTAAATTATAATTGATTGGATAGTATTTCTGCCCTAATAAATAGGAGGCTACCATTTGCAGTGCATAAACAATTAAAGTTGCCCATGCAGATGCCCAATAACTCCATGTAGGGATAAAGATTAAGTTGATTAATATTGTTATTGATGCCCCACCTATTGCAATGTAGGCTCCAAATTTCGTTTGTCCAGAAAGCTTGTACCAGATAGATTGATTGATGTAAATACCCAAGAATACATTTGCAATTAAAAGTATTGGAACGACTCCTAATCCAACCCAATATTCGTCACTTCGGATGAAATGTTTGAAAATATCAATATTCATTGAAACCCCCATGAAAACAATACAGACAGCAGCGATGAAATAGTTCATTATTTTAACATACAAGGCATTTCCATTTTCACTTTTAGCATGTGAGAAAAAGAAAGGTTCTGCAGCATATCTATAAGCCTGTAAGAAAATTGTTACAATCATTGCTAGCTTATAGACAGCGCTATAAATTCCGACTTGACCTAACGCATATTGTTTTGTATTACCAGCACTCATTAAAAGGGGTTTCATCATTACACGATCTAAGGTCTCGTTAATCATCCCTGCAAAACCAGCGATGACCAGCGGGAAGGAATAGCGTAACATTTGTTTTGCTAATGTTGTATCAAAAGCCCATTTAATTCCGATAAAATCTTTATGGGTACCTATAATTTTAACCGATGAGGCTAGTGCGTTTGCTAATAAAATAAGGAGAATGGCCTCCATTGGTTCATCTGGATTAAACAGAAAGCCTATTATTAATAAGTTCAAGACAATGTTAACTACGATTGCCGTAAAATGAATTACCGCGAATTTTTTAGCCCGATTGTCAGAACGTAACTTCGCCATTGGTAATGCAGTAATTGCATCAATTGAAACAATTCCGGCCATTAGGATAACAAATTCAACATGGTTTGGGTAGCCTAGCCAATCTGCGATGCTTTGACTTCCAAAAAAAACAAGAATGAAGAATAAAAAACTAAAAACAGCGACAGTTATAAAGCTATTCCTAAAGATCTTATCCTTATCTTCTTTCTCATTAATAAATTTAAAAAAAGCCGTCTCCATTCCTAGTGGGAGAAGAATAATTAAGAAAGTGACCCAAGCATACAGCTCTGATAAAACTCCGTATTCTGCAGGCTTAAATTTTCCTGGCGATGTATAAAGTGGGACTAAAAAATAATTCAGCAGTCTTCCAACAATTGTTGGTAACCCATAAATGGCAGTCTGCCCGACTAATTTCTTTATTGAACTCAACCTTATTTTCTAAAATTAGCTTTCCGTTTCTCCATAAATGCTGTAGTTCCTTCATTAAAATCAGACGTGCCAAAACACTTACCAAATTCTTCAATTTCAACATCGTAACCATTAACACCATCACGATCGTTAGCATTGATTGCTTTTATAGCAGAACTTATTGCTGATGCGGAATTATTTAAAATTTTACTTGCTATTTTCTCAGCTAATGGCATTAATTCTTCTGGCTCAACAACATGATTTACCAATCCCCATGAGAGTGCATCAGTTGCATTTATCATGCCTGCCGTCAATACCATTTCGTTTGCCTTGCCTTTACCAACAAGCTGAGCTAAACGCTGCGTACCTCCATATCCAGGAATAACTCCTAAAGAAACTTCAGGTAATCCCATTCTTGCATTTGAAGAAGCAACTCTAATATGAGCTGCCATAGCTAATTCTAATCCTCCACCTAAGGCAAAACCATTTACGGCAGCTATAACTGGAGTCGATAGGTTTTCAATGAAATCAAATAAAATTTTCTGCCCATTTTGGGCTAACACTCCACCTTGAGCAATCGAAAAGTCTGCAAATTCCTTAATATCAGCACCTGCAACAAAGGCTTTATCGCCAGAACCCGTTATAATAATTACCCCAACATTTGAATCAGCATCCAAGCCTGTAAACGCGTTGTTTAATTCTTCAATTGTCTCTTTATTTAAGGCGTTCATTTGCTTTGGACGGTTAATCGTTACATAAGCAATTTGACCTTTTTGTTCTGATAATATATTGTTATACATGTCTGTTCTATTTGATAAGTAAAGGTAATTAAAACGATTTGAAAATGTTTTTATTTTCTTAATCTCTTATACATTTTAATAGCAACCATTAATCCCATTGCAACAGCAAAAAAACCAATTGTTGCCGAAATCCAATTCAGTGAATTTTTGATTGTCACTAAGAATACAATTGCTACTAATGCTAATGTCGCGACTTCATTGAAAATTCTAAGTCCTGTCGATTTCCATCTGAAAAGACCTTTCGCCATATCCAATATTGTATTCTGGCAAATGAAATGATATAATAAAAGTAAAGCGACAAAAATCAATTTAATCTGCATCCATCCCTCATCTAGATATCCAGGGCGTTCAATAATCATCCAAGTACCAAAGACTAAGGTTAGAATCATTGCTGGGGTTGTAATAATCCACCAAAGCCTCTTTTCCATTATTTCAAATTGATCTGATAGAATTTTCTTGGCGACATCATCTTTTTCTTGAGCTTCAAGATGATAAATAAATAAGCGAACAATATAAAATAACCCAGCGAACCAGCTGACAACAAAAATGATATGTAGTGCTTTTACCGTGTTAAAATCCATGTCGTAAAAGTAGGGATTTATTACTGAATTCTTCATTCTAAAGATTATCTTTGCTCACTTAATTTAAAGGTATGAGCACAATAGAACTTTCTGATCAAGAAATTCAACGAAGAGAGAAGTTGAATCGATTGCGTGATTTGGGGATCAACCCTTATCCAGCGGATTTGTTTCCGGTAACTGACTACTCTTCAGGGATAAAACAGAAGTTCGAAGAAGGAAAAGAAGTCTGCATAGCAGGAAGAATGATGTCTCAACGCGACATGGGAAAAGCTGCATTTGCTGAGATTCTAGACAAAGATGGTCGCATTCAAATTTATGTGAATCGTGATGAAATATGTCCAGAAGACGATAAAACACTCTATAATCAAGTATTTAAAAAGTTATTAGACTTAGGAGACTTTCTTGGAATTAAAGGGTCTGTTTTTAAAACGAAAGTAGGGGAGATTTCCATAAAAGTAAGTGAAATAACATTATTAAGTAAAGCATTGAAGCCATTGCCTCTTCCAAAAACCGATGTAGATGGAAAAATTCACGATGCATTTACGGATCCTGAGATGAGGTATCGTCAGCGTTATGCTGATTTGGTAGTGAATCCACAGATCAAAGAAATTTTTGTGAAGCGAACAATGTTGTTTACTGCAATGCGAAATTTCTTTAATGATGCAGGATATTTAGAAGTGGAAACACCTATTTTACAGCCCATTGCTGGAGGAGCGGCAGCTCGTCCGTTCATGACACATCATAATTCTTTGGACATTCCTTTGTACATGAGAATTGCGAATGAATTATATCTAAAGCGATTAATAGTAGGTGGATTTGATGGTGTTTACGAATTTTCTAAGAATTTTAGAAATGAAGGGATGGATCGTACACACAATCCAGAGTTTACAGCCATGGAAATCTATGTGGCATACAAGGATTATAATTGGATGATGGAGTTTTGCGAACGTCTTTTAGAACATTGTGCAATCGAAGTCAACGGGACGTCTAAGGTCACTTTTGGAGAGCATGAGATTGACTTTAAGGCCCCATATAAGCGCGTTACGATGCGTCAATCAATCATTGACTTTACAGGGTATGACATAAAAGGTCAAACAGAAGATCAATTGAGAGTCGCTGCATTAGGAATGGGTATCGATGTTAATGAAACAATGGGTGTTGGAAAGTTAATCGATGAAATGTTTGGTGAGAAATGCGAAGCAAATTACATCCAGCCAACATATATTACTGACTATCCAAAAGAAATGTCACCTCTTTGTAAAGAACATAGAGAAGATCCTTCTTTGACTGAGCGATTTGAATTAATGGTTTGTGGGAAGGAGATTGCAAATGCTTATTCTGAATTAAATGATCCAATTGATCAGCGAGAACGTTTTGAAGAACAAGTAAAACTTGCGGCAAAAGGAGATGATGAAGCGGGAGAATTTATTGACCAAGATTTCTTGCGTTCTTTAGAGTATGGTATGCCACCAACAAGTGGAATGGGTATTGGAATGGATCGTTTAATCATGTATTTAACAAATAATCCATCAATTCAGGAAGTATTGTTTTTTCCTCAAATGAAGCCAGAGGTATTTGGAAAAAAAGGTCCAGATTTAACGGAGAATGAGAAAGTCATTTTTGACATTCTTACTTCAAAACAAACAATGGAGCTGAACGATCTTAAAACTCAGGCAGGTTTGAGTAACAAACAATGGGATAAAGGAATAAAAGGTTTGACTAAAAATGGTGTCGCAAAAGTGACGAAGACGGACGATGTCTTAATGGTTGAAGTTATTTCATAAAGGGTTCCAAATCAAATAAAGTGTTGATTTCGCAATTGTAAATCCTCACAAAATAGATTAAAAATATCACGTATAACCAAGCCGATTGTTTTCGTTTCTCCTTGCCTTAAACTTTTCGCTAAAATTGAGGATCATTAAGTGCTTCAGCAATGTTATTGAGTGAACCCGTTAGGAAGGAGTTCAAACTTTTTGAATGATTTTTCAAGAATAAACCAAGTTTTCTTTTTTTGATCACCTTCCATTTTTACTTGTTAATATTATTAGATTTAACCACTCACCTGCAATAAAACTCAATTCTTAATAAATCACTTGGTATATGAGTAAAAAATAATTTATTTTTCATAAGCATTAAATTTGTTATATTTGATAATAGAAAAAGTCAACTGTAAATCGTCTCTTAGCTGCAAGGCTGCATCATATTAGATTGATGTTTCCATAAGAAACGTGAATATTGTAGCTTTTTTATCTATCATTATAACTGACAGCTTATTAAGGTTGTAATAATGTATGTACTCCTAATATAATTAAGAAAAGAACTATCCTGGATTTAATCCAAGAGTAAAATAATAATAATGAAATTATCCAAGCAAATTATCAAAAAAAAGATGAAGTTATTTTTTATAACTGCCATTACTAGTTTATTGGTATTTACTTCAAATGGTCAAACTACAGGAATGATTGTCGTTCCAGCAGGAAGTCCTGGTGCTCAAGCTATTCTTGACCCAAATGGGGATGGATACATTTCAACAACTTTAGCAGGCTTTCTCGCAAATGATGTAATTAACAGTGAAATCCCATATACAACCTTAATTCCAGCTGGAAATGAGCCATTTGGCGATATCCTTAATGGGCCCGATTGCGGCTTTAGTGATTTTGTCGAATCGTTTGTTGGTGGACAAGATCCGGTGCTTTCTTTTTTGGATGCTTCCAACAATTGGTTATTCAGAATGCGAATGGCGAATATTGCTCCAAACTCTAAAAGTTATTCTATACTAATCGATGTTGATAATTTGTTCGGGCCTTCGGATCCAACATATACGCCGGCGAACCCAGGTTTTGAGATCGAAATTGTTCTAGCTACGAATTTTGGTGTTACTATGTATAACATCGATGGTGGATGTTCTGGATGTGAAGTGGCTTATGGTTCTGATCAATATCAAAAATCGATAGCAGGATCAGTAATCTGTAATCCTTACAATTATTTCTTGGATTTCTATGTAGATTTCAACGACTTGATGACTGATCCTTGTTTTGCTCCTTTTGGTATAACACCATCAACTGCAATGCGATATGTACTTGTCGACAACATGGCTGCGGATAAATCAACAATTTGTAATCCAAATTCAGCCTCAGATGTAGGTGGAGTTGGAGAATGCCCAAATTTGGAAGTTTGTTATACCGATATTATCACTGGGCAGCCAGGGTGTGCTCCTAATAATTTAGGGAGTTGTCCTCCTTTATCTGATTGTCCAACTATGGCATCTATTTCTGCTGGTGCTACATCTATTTCTGGCACTTCTTCTGAAGCAGAATTGACAGATATTGTAATTTATATAAATGGTGTTGCTATTCCCGAAACTGGTCAAGTGGATGCTATTGGCAACTGGACGGTAACATTAACAGTCACAGTCATAAGTAATGGAGATATTGTAGCCGCATCAGCTCAGGCTCCAGGAGAATCTGAATCTAATTCGGATTGTAATGAACAACTTATTGTTTCATGTCCGGGACCATTAGAAGCTGCTCCTATAGTTACAAACGCAACAGGAAAGAATTTTTGTGGAACGGGGATTGTTGGATATGATATAAATATTTACGCTCCTAATGGAATAATAGAAACTCCTAATCCTCTTTCTGCAGTAAGTCTTTATCTTCCAGTGGATGCAACTGGAACCTGGGTTTGGAAATGTACTGGAAACCTTGGTGCATGTAATGCAGGATCAGGTGTTGATTGTATTGCAGAGGGTGGGTATATGGTTACACAGTTGGGGCCTGGTGGCTGTGAGTCGTTACCGACATTTGCCTGTGTTTCTATTGGTGGGGGATATTCTCCAGCCAATTCGCCTACACCTAGTATTGTTGGAGCAACAGTTTTCGCAGGAGCTACAAGTGTAGATGTAACAGTAACGTTTGGGGTTCTTCCATCACCGCAAAGTGGTTATGTATATTTATTTGTGGATGGTGCATTTTATGCAATAAGTCCGATTATTAATTCCGCTGGTACAATCTCAGTAAATTGCCCAGCTTTGCCAACTTGCGCAACAGTAACTGCAATGTTTGTGCAATCTGCAGCAACTGGGGATCATGATTGTTTCTCTAACCCGAGCGCATCAGTAATAATATCTGGCATTACTGATGCTCCTACAATTGACGGTTTTTTATGTTCAAGTATAGCACTTACAAGTGTTTCAGGGACATCAACTGAACCAGATGGTACGATTATCGAAGTTTTTGAAGGTGTTCTTTCAAGTGGGACTACGGTAGTTTCTGGAGGTACTTGGACGATGACGGGTTCTTTCGGACCAAGTACAACTCTTACTGCAACAGCACTTAATAGTGTTGATTGTGAAGTTGTAAGTCCATCTTCTACTCCTGAATTTATCACTTTACAATCTGTCGCAACAGTTTCAATTACTTCTGCTTCAATTCTTGAAGGGACGACTTCTGTTAGTGGAACAGTTGCCCCTTTTACACCTGGAGATGTTATCATCCTCTATATAGACGGTTACCCTGTTTTTCAAGATTTTTTAGAAACAATCCCAGCAACAGGTGTCGTTGATGGATCAGGGAATTGGACAATTTCTACCATATATGCGAATGCACTTTATGCAGGAGGAACACTAACCGCTTCGGTAACGACTGGCACCGGATGTCCGAGTGTTCAAGATGACCCAACTCCAATTACTTGTATACCTCCTGTAATATCTTTAACTGTAAATCCTGATAATGCAACAGTATGTTCAGGTAGCTTTGTAGCAAATGTTGAGGTTTTGCTTTCAGAAAATGGAGTGGTTTATCAATTGTATGATAATACGCTATCTGCTAATTCTGGTTCTTCAGTATTAGGGACTGGTGGCACAATAAATTTGACATCAGCTACATTAACTTCCAATACAATTTTATCCGTAATAGCGATTAAATTCCCTTTTGGTTTATGTTCTGATACTTTAACGGAAACGATAACAGTTACTGTGAATGCAGTTCCAAATCTATCTTTAACAGTCTCAGCTCCAACCCCAATTTGTGAAGGTGGATCAACAAATGTAAGTGTTGAATTATCCGAGTTAGGATTTTCTTATCAATTGGTAGATGATGGAACAAGTAGCCCAATTGGTTCTCCACTTGCTGGAACAGGAGGCACAATAAATTTGCCAACTGGCGCCTTATCAACCACAACTTCATTTAACGTAGTAGCAACTGGAGTAACACCTTCTAGTTGTACGGGAGAATTACTAACAACTGTTACCGTAACAGTAAACTCAGCTCCAGCTCAACCACCAGTTGTAAATTGTTGGGATAACTTTGTATTCAATACAGTAACATGTGTTTGGGATAACACAGGAACGCAAGACGCTCAACCACCAGTTGTAGATTGTTGGGATAACTTCGTATTCAATACAGTAACATGTGTTTGGGATAACACAGGAATGCAAGACGCTCAACCACCAGTTGTAGATTGTTGGGATAACTTCGTATTCAATACAGTAACATGTGTTTGGGATAACACAGGAACGCAAGACCCTCAACCACCAGTTGTAGATTGTTGGGATAACTTCGTATTCAATGCAGTAACATGTGTTTGGGATAATACAGGAACGCAAGACCCTCAACCACCAGTTGTAGATTGTTGGGATAACTTCGTATTCAATACAGTAACATGTGTTTGGGATAACACAGGAACTCAAGACGCTCAACCACCAGTTGTAAATTGTTGGGATAACTTTGTATTCAATACAGTAACATGTGTTTGGGATAACACAGGAACGCAAGACGCTCAACCACCAGTTGTAGATTGTTGGGATAACT
>CAJQQA010000090.1 GCA_905480355.1 uncultured Flavobacteriales bacterium
GAATTGTATTAAATGGGATCCCAAGTTTCATCGCATCGTAAATATGGAACAATCTATTCCAACTTGGATGTTCTAAGCTATGAAGAATCTCATTTTGATTCGTCAATTCTTTACCATCAGCACCCAAACCATTTCGCCCAATCTCCAATGACTGACATGCTTTTTGCAAGGCCTCTTGGAAAGAACGACCAATAGCCATTACCTCTCCTACTGATTTCATTTGAATTCCCAATTCACGATTTGTACCAGGGAATTTATTAAAATTCCAACGTGGAATCTTCACGATTACGTAGTCTAATGTAGGCTCGAACAAAGCCGATGTCGTTCCTGTAATTTGATTCGTTAGTTCGTCAAGGTGATATCCTATAGCCAATTTAGCAGCTACTTTTGCAATTGGATACCCAGTTGCTTTTGATGCTAATGCGGAAGATCGAGAAACTCGTGGATTAATTTCAATTGCAATAATATCTTCATTCTCATCAGGAGAAACTGCGAATTGAACATTACATCCTCCAGAAAAATTACCAATCGACCGCATCATTTTGATAGCCATATCTCTCATTTTCTGGAATGTAGTATCTGACAATGTCATTGCTGGAGCAACAGTAATAGAATCACCAGTATGCACTCCCATTGGATCAAAATTTTCGATAGAACAGATAATAACAACATTGTCATTAGCATCTCTCAATAATTCCAATTCATATTCCTTCCAACCCAAAAGGGCTTTATCTATCATTACCTCATGAATAGGAGATAATTGAAGACCTCTCTCTAATAAAGTATCAAATTCTTCTGAACTATGAACGATTGACGCTCCTGCACCACCTAATGTAAACGATGCTCTTACGCACAATGGAAAGCCAAACTCTTGAGCAATCTCTTTTCCTTGTAAGAATGATTTCGCAGCTTCTTGCGGAGCCATTGGTATATCAATACTCAACATCAAATCACGAAACGCTTCACGGTTCTCAGTAATTTCAATAGCATTGATATCAACACCAATAATATCAACACCGTGATCTTCCCAAATACCCAATTCATCACATTCTATACAAAGGTTTAATCCAGTTTGACCACCCATTGTTGGTAAAACGGCATCAATTTTATGCTTCGCTAAAATTTCAAGAATACTTGAGGGTTCTAATGGCTTTAAATAGATATTATCAGCAACAACCTTATCGGTCATTATAGTAGCTGGATTTGAATTAATTAAAGTGACTTCGATTCCTTCTTCTCTCAAAGATCTCGATGCTTGTGATCCAGAATAGTCAAATTCACATGCTTGACCTATCACAATCGGTCCACTTCCTATGATTAGGATGGACTTAATTGAATTATTTTTCGGCATTATATGCTCTAAATTAAAGGGTTCAACTCACGCTTTTAAAAAGCTTTAAATCGAGGGCAAATTTAGATAAAAAACTTTATTCTTTGATACTTTAATGGTATAGTTTTTAGATGTTGTTAACAATCTCTGTTGATAGGGTAAAATTATCGCAGAGCTACCTTAAAAAGCGACTTAAAAAAAGTTAACTTTGTTCATATACAATATACTTCATTATGCAGGAAATTTTATCAAGTACCGATATCGATCAAAAAGTGACTCGAATTGCTTATCAACTTCTCGAAAATTGTTTTCAAGAAGAAGAGATTTTTATCGGAGGAATAATTGGAAATGGTGATGTTTTAGCAAGAAGAATAGCTGAAATAATTAAAACCAACTCTGACCTGAAGGTTAATCTATTTGAAATAAAAATTCATAAGAGTGAGCCATGGTCAAATCCAATTGAACTATCACAAGACAAGTCAAAATTAAAAAACGGATACATTATTCTTGTAGATGATGTTCTAAATTCAGGCAAAACAATGCAATATGCATTAATCGAATTATTGCAATTCCCTACTAAAGCAATAAAAACAGTTGCGCTAGTTGATCGTAAACACAGACGATTTCCTGTTAAAGCAGATTTCGTTGGATTAAGCCTTTCTACTACTTTAAAAGAACATGTTGAAGTTGTATTGACAAAAAATAATCAGCAAGCATTTTTAAAATGACAAATAGAATTACTGAATCATCTTCTAATTACAACGACATAGATAAAATGTCAACAATAGATTTAATAACGAACATTAATAATGAGGACAAAACAGTTGCGGAAGCAATAAAAAATATTCTCCCAGAAATAGAATCCTTCATTGACGGATGTTATTCAAGAATGAAAAATGGTGGACGTCTTTTTTATATAGGTGCTGGAACTAGTGGACGACTGGGAATTGTTGATGCAAGTGAATGTCCCCCAACATTTGGGGTTGATCATGGAGTTGTAGTTGGACTTATGGCGGGTGGTGATTCGGCTATGCGAAATGCAGTAGAATTTGCAGAAGATGACACGGAACAAGGCTGGAAAGATTTACAACAGCATAATATTAGCAACAATGATACCGTGATTGGAATTGCAGCATCAGGCACAACTCCTTATGTTATTGGAGCATTGATCACAGCAAACGAAAATGGAATACTAACAGGATCTATAACATGTAATCCTGGGAATCCAATAGCAGACATCGCACAATTCGAAATGACTACTGTTGTGGGACCTGAATTTGTAACGGGAAGTACACGTATGAAATCAGGAACGGCTCAAAAATTAATCCTGAATATGATCAGTACCTCTTTAATGATAAAACTTGGCCATGTTAAAGGAAATCGAATGGTCGATATGCAACTGAGTAATGATAAGCTAGTAGATCGAGGAACTAAAATGATTCTTGATACTCTTGATATTTCTTACAATGAAGCTAAAAATTTGCTGCTTAAATATGGTTCCGTCAGAAAAGCGATTGACGGTCATGACGTTTCCAAATAATTTTAGAAAATGTAGACTGATGATAAGTTGTTGAAAACTCCTTTATTTTATCTCTATGGAGCGACCAATATCTGTATTTAAACTCTAATTTTGTTACTTACTTGATTAAAGATGATTCAAGAAGAATTACGTACCAAGGTCAAAGGCATTTTCTCCGCATATCTGGAGCAAAATAAACACAGAAAAACTCCTGAACGATTTGCCATACTCGCAGAAATTTATAGCTATGAGGGACATTTTGACATAGAACAGCTCTATGTTAAAATGAAGAATCAAAATTACCGTGTTTCTAGAGCAACATTGTACAATACAATTGATTTACTTTTAGCTTGTAATCTTGTCCGGAAGCATCAATTTGGTAAAAATATAGCTCAGTTTGAGAAATCTCACGGCTCAATGCAACACGATCACATTGTGTTAACTGATAACGGAGAATTAATTGAATTCTGTGATCCAAGAATTCAAAATATTAAAGCCACACTAGAGGACATCTTTGATATCGACATACAGCACCATTCACTTTATTTTTACGGAAATAAAAGAACTAAAAAATAGAATTAAATTGAACTTAAGTTATACAATAAATATAGACGATCCCATTATCACTTATCAATTGAAAGGGAAAATCACGACGGATGATGATTACCTCGAAATTGAAAAGGAAGTGTTTAATTATTTGAATCAAAACTATTACAGAATTGTTTTTGATCTATCAGAATTAACACATACCAATTCTTCTGGAATCGGTTTTTTCATGAGAACGCTGACGAAATCAAGAATAATGGGTGGAGAATTAGTAATTATTGGAATCAATGGAAATGTTGAGAAAATATTTTCTATCTCAAAATTAGATGAAATTTATATCATTTGTGAAAATCAAATGGAAGCAAACAATTACTTTAAAAAAGCACAATGAAAGTTGACGTATTACTAGGATTACAATGGGGAGATGAAGGAAAAGGCAAAATTGTTGATGTTCTTACTCCTAAATACGATATAATTTCTCGTTTTCAAGGCGGACCTAACGCTGGTCATACACTTGAATTTGAAGGTACAAAACATGTTTTACACACTATACCATCTGGAATTTTTCGTGATGGAGTGATGAATCTCGTTGGTAATGGTGTAGTTATTGACCCTGTAATTTTTCAGGCTGAATTAGTCAAATTAAAACCTTTTAATCTTGATATTCCATCCCGTTTAATTATCTCAAAAAAAGCACACTTAATATTACCAACCCATAGAATTCTTGATGCAGCATCGGAGGTTGCAAAGGGTAAAAATAAAATTGGATCAACATTAAAAGGTATAGGTCCAACTTACATGGACAAAACAGGCAGAAACGGCTTGAGAGTTGGTGACATATACTCGCCAAGATTTGAAGAAAAGTATAAAGCTTTAGTGGAGAAACATGAAGCTATGCTTAAGCGATTTCCTGATTTCGTATACAACCTTGACGAATTAGAAGGACCATGGATGGAAGCCATTGAGAAGTTAAAAGAGTTACAAGCTGTTGATAGTGAACAGTACATTAACGATGCTATCAAGGCTGGAAAAAAGGTTTTAGCTGAAGGAGCACAGGGAACAATGCTTGATGTTGATTTTGGAACTTATCCTTTTGTAACATCATCGAATACTGTTACAGCTGGTACATGCACTGGTCTAGGTGTACCTCCAACGAAAATAGGAAACGTTATTGGGATTTTCAAAGCATATTGTACTCGAGTTGGAAGTGGTCCTTTTCCAACCGAATTAGAAGGTGAAGTGGGTGAGAAAATCAGAAAAGAAGGGTTCGAATTTGGCGCAACAACTGGTCGACCAAGAAGATGTGGCTGGATTGACATTCCTCAACTAAAATATGCGATTATGATCAATGGTGTGTCTGAATTATCAATGATGAAAGCTGATGTTCTCGATAATTTTGAAACAATTCAAGCTTGTACACATTACATGATTGATGGAGAAAGATACGATTACTTCCCATACGACGTTAATGATGTTGAAGTAATTCCTGTTTATGAAGAAATTAAAGCATGGAACTGTGACACAACAAAGTTAAGATCCATAGATGACGCTCCAGCAGAATTGAAAGCGTATGTTACTTATTTGGAACAAAAATTGGAGGTTCCAATCACTGTTGTATCAGTTGGACCTGACAGGACACAAACACTTAGCAATAAAGTAATAGCTTGATTAAAGTCAATAAAATATTAAAAAGTGTGCTGTTCATTGGCGCACTTTTTTTGGTTTCGCCCCAAAGTTATTCACAGGATGGTACAATTGAGCTTTTACCTGGATCAAAAACCATGGAATTTGATGAAGTTACTGGCATACACCGATTGCTAGATAATGTTCATTTCATTTACGAAGGAATTAATATGTACTGCGATTCCGCGCATTATTTTCAACGAAAAAAAACGGTAAGAGCATATGGGCATGTGCATATGAACAAGCAAGACACTTTAAATTTATTCTGCGATTCATTACTTTACAATAGTATAACGAAAAAAGCAACCTTATGGGGGAATGTTCGCGTTCGTGATAGAGAGTATAAATTGACAACTGACACTTTACATTATGACACAAAGAAAAGTCAAGCACACTATCGTCATGGTGGGCGAGTTGAGAGTATTATCAATCAAGAAGTATTAACGAGTAGGGTTGGTTATTTCTATCCAAATTCAAAAAACTTTTACTTTAGTAAAAATGTAGAATACAATCGAGAAAAACTTACTATAAAAACAGATACACTGCAGTATTTATACAGTGAGAAAAAAGTATTTTTTTATGGGCCAACCTATATCACTTCTGATAGTACCAAAATGTATTGCGAGTCGGGATGGTACAATACTGAAAATGAGATTGGCTCGTTAATGCAAAATGCTTGGTTGAGAAAAGATTCGGATTATATTTCTGGTGACACTTTAGTATACAATCGGCCTGAACAATTTTTTATTGGTAAAGGTGATGTGTTTTATCTTGACACCACAGCTAAAATAGAATTAAATGCAGAATACCTCTATTCCTCGGATAGTTTAAACTATTCCTATCTAACGGTTGATGCAATTGCTGCAAAATATTTAAAGGACGATACGCTGTACCTTCATGCAGATACATTGTTCATTAATCAAATCGATAGCAACGATGTAATAAAGGCTTATCACGATGCAAAAATGTTTGCGACTAATATGCAATGTATTGCTGACAGCATTACATTTAACACAGGGAAGGAAATAATCACTTTAGAAGTATCCCCTATTGTTTGGTCGAAAGGAGCTGAATTGAAAGGGGAATTCATCAATATGCACGTTTCTGATTCACTAATCCATCAAATTAATATTATCAATGACGCAACAATATTGATGGAGGTGGAAGCCGACTTGTATTACAATCAAATTGCGGGGCGTAAAATTGTTGCAAATTTCAACGATAATGATTTAACAAGTGCGAATGTATTTGGTAATGCAATTACTATTTTTTTTCCTGTTGAAGAAATAAAGACTGACTCAACGATTACAAAAAGTAGAAAAGGAATGAGGCGCCTATA
>CAJQQA010000091.1 GCA_905480355.1 uncultured Flavobacteriales bacterium
TTTTTAGCTCGACGCAAATTTACAAGAATTGCCCTATTTTATGACAGTTTTATGACAAATTTAAAACGACATCCTCTAATTTAAAATCATTCTAAATAAGCATTCTCATCTTGATTTTCTCGAATCAGTTTATAGCCAATATATTGCATATTATCGTTTGGATAATTTCGTTTACTTCATACGGCATGATGATTGATTAAAGTATATTCGTATTTTTGAATTAATTATTAATCTGTAAATTGTATGAAACTCTTATTTATCTGTTTTTTTTCTTTATCAGCAGCATTTGTTAATGCTCAAAATGGAGAAGTTGAAATCATCAAAGATAGTAGGATTGATGCTTTGATAGAAAAGCAAGGAGAGATAATCCCTCCAGCTTCGAATTCACAAATTACAGGCTATCGAATACAGATATTTTTTGATTCTGACAAAGTAAAATTAAACTCGAGTAGAGGTCTTTTCATTTCAAGGTTTCCGCTTATTGACACCTATACAAACTACAATGCACCTAATTTTTTCTTAAAGGTTGGGGATTTTAGAACAAGGCTAGAAGCAGAAAAAATTAAAGCGGAAATTGAAGCTGATTTCCCTACTAGTTTTGTTGTAAAAGAAAAAGTTAATTTACCTCGATTAGAAAAGGAATAAGAAATTTTATTTTGATAAATTACACCTTCGGTAAAAAATATTCGCTAAAGTCAAAAATTGAAATTGACCGATTGTTTGAATCGGGTAATCGCGTTTCATCCTACCCCTTTACTGTTTTTTTTAAAGAAAGTAATGATGAATCAGGAATCACCCCTTTTAAAATTGTATTCTCGGCACCAAAAAGAACGTTTCGAAAAGCTGTAAAAAGAAATCGAATCAAACGAATAATGCGCGAGTCTATTCGATTAAACAAAAATAAACTTGAAGATTATTTAAATACTCAAAACAAAAGAGTGAATTTGTTCCTTATATACTCTGCTTCAGAAGAGATAGAACATAGTGTTCTGAATAAAAAAACAGTCAAACTTTTTGATAAAATAATAAAGCACTTAGATGTACAAAAGAATTAAAATTTATAGCGTATTCGCATTTCTATTTATTTCTCTAAATGGTATTTCGCAGTCCAATGGATTCGAAGTTATTAGAAGTTTGGAATTGATGGATCAAATTTATGAGCACCTAGAAAAGTATTATGTCGATGATATTAAAGCTGGCAGCCTTTCTAAAACTGCTATTGATGCAATGTTAAAAGAACTAGACCCTTATACAGTCTATTACCATGAATCAAACATTGAAGACTACAAGTTAATGACTACTGGACAATATGGCGGAATTGGAGCTTTAATTGGCAAAAATGGAGACTTTATAGTAGTTTCTGAACCATACGAAGGGAAACCAGCTGATGTTAGTGGTTTAAAAGCAGGCGATGTAATTTTAAGTATTGATGGCAAGTCAATGAAAGGTAAGAATTCTTCTGATGCATCTACTGCTCTTAAAGGCCCAAAGGGCACGGAGCTAATACTAGAAATAGAACGCAATAAAACTGAGAAAAAAACTATTATTATCGTTCGAGATGAAATAAAATTGGCCGATGTGCCTTATTCGGATGTTCTCGAAAACAACACAGGATATATTAAACTGAATAGTTTTACAAGAACAGCGTCATCTGAAGTGACAAAGTCTTTTCTAAAATTAAAAGAACAAGGCATTGACAATCTAATCTTAGACCTACGTGGAAATGGCGGGGGATTGCTTATTGAAGCTATAAAAATAGTAAATCTGTTTGTAGAACAAGGTCAAACAATCGTTACAACAAAAGGTCGTTTATCTGATGAGAATCGAACTTATAAAACATTAGCCCCTCCTGTTGATACAGAAATCCCACTTATTATCTTAGTAGATGGAGGTTCTGCATCTGCAAGTGAAATTGTTTCGGGAAGTTTACAGGATTTAGATAGAGCGGTAATTGTTGGGTCACGATCGTACGGAAAGGGATTGGTGCAACGCACTTATGATTTAGATTACGGTTCTAAAATGAAATTGACAATTGCTAAATACTACACACCATCTGGCAGGTGCGTTCAACGTCTTGAGTATTACGACAAAATTGATGGTGAAATTCCAGAAGAAGTTCCAGATTCATTGATTACCATGTTTAAGACAAAGAATGGTAGAGATGTAATTGATGGACGAGGAGTTGAACCCGATTCGGCTGTGTCACTAGAAAATTATAGCCGTTTAACTATAAATTTAGTGCGCAATAATATCATTTTCAATTATGCCACTAACTATTACTATAATCATCCTACAATATCTGAAGCAGGAAAGTTCTCACTTTCAGAAAGTGATTACAATGCATTTAGTTCCTTCGCTATGAAAGAAGAGTTTTCTTACTCTACAGCATCAGAAGAAATGTTGAAGAAATTAAAGGCCACAGCAAAAAAAGAAGGGTTTTTCAATGATGCTGAATCTGCATATAATGAATTGATGTCTAAAGTGACGCCCTCGAAAGAGCGGGATTTGATCAAGTTTAAATCTGAAATTGTTTCAATTATTGAAAACGAAATTGTCTCTCGCTACTACTTTCAAAATGGCAGAGCGATTCACTCCTTCAAAGATGACCCTTTTATGGATAAAGCGATGGAAATCTTTTTAAATAAAGCCCTTTATAATACTATTCTTGGAAATTCGTCGTTCTAAAAGCAAAATGAATACTCGGCATTCTAATGCTTGCTAAAACTAAGCTATGTTAAACCGTTTTTTCGGAAACAATTTTCACACTCATCTTCACATATTTGGACTTTGCTGTGTTGCTGCAGGGGTTCCATTTAACAAGATAATGATGTCACTTGCTATGATGCTCATTGTTGTTAATTTATTCATTGAAGGAGAATTTAAACTGTATTTTCAGCATTTAAAATCGAACAAGATATACTTACTTGTTCTAGGTTTTTTCTTGTTGCATGTCATAGCTTTGCTCTGGACTTCTAATTTCGACTTCGCTTTGCATGATTTAAAAGTAAAGCTTCCGTTACTTGTAATTCCAACAATAATTGCTGCCAAACCAATAACCAAAACGAATTATATTAATTTAATTCTAGCGAGTATTCTTTTGTCAACTGTCACCTTATCACTCATTAACTTCTTCTCTTATCATACCTTTTTTAGTGGAGAAACACAGTTTAATTTTCGAGAAATGTCGTTGTTTACTTCTCATATTCGGTTTGGGATTATCATCTCATTGGTTGTCGGTATTGCTCTTCACTTTATTCGGAAATCAACCGGGAATAAACTCGCTTTTATTTTAGTTATTATCTGGTTGACTTTCTATACTATTTATAGTCAAGTAATTTCGGGATGGATTTCCCTGCTGTTAGTTTTCTCAATCTATGGCATTTATGTTCTTAGGCGGAAATATAAATGGATCCTTCTGACTAGTTTTGGACTATTCTCTGTTTTATTCATCTTTCTTTTATCATGGTTATTTTCTCCCGTTATTATTAACAAAGATAATTATGCGGACATTGAAAAATATACCGCTGAAGGCAATCAATATTCGCATGTTTTTGGTGTTGTTGATCCTGAAACAGAAAAACCCATTCATTTGTATGTATGTTCTAAGGAGCTCAAAAGAGAATGGCCTAAGCGCTCAAATTTCCCTATTGATAGCTTGGATAATAAAGGGCAATCAATCTATGAAACATTAATTCGTTTTCTTGCATCAAAGAATGTTAAAAAAGACGCTGTAGGTTTATCAAGATTAAGTCACGATGAAATAATTGGCATTGAAAATGGAGTAACTAGTGCTGTAATGAATGGAGTTATGGAAAGACTCTATGGCATAAAATATCAGCTTATCAATAAATCAAACCCCAACAATCATTCCCTTTTACAACGATTAGAGTATTGGAAAACAGCTCTAGAAATAGCGAATAAGAACATTCTAATTGGGGTTGGTACGGGCGATGTTCAAGATGCCTTCAATTCACAATACGAAAGAAACGAATCTTTGCTTAATCTTGATAAGAGAAGGCGTGCTCACAATTATTATTTGACGGTACAAATTACTTTTGGAATTGTTGGCTTACTTTATTTTCTTCTGCTGCTCTTTAATTTCGTTCGGTTCAATTATCGAGAAAATCAAATGATTGGTGTTATTTTCATCCTAATAATTATTGTTTCTTTTTTCCTAGAAGATACAATTGAAACGCAAACAGGTGTAACATTTTTTGGGCTTTTTTACGGGCTTTTTAGTTTTAAGCATCCGTCAAACAATGATATTAAGCTGGAGTTGTAAAGCTCGGAAGTATTCAAACATCTCAGCATTCATTACTAATTTGAAAGTAGTACCTTTACACCCAAATTCTTGATATGCAGTTTGAATTAAGCAAAGAATTTCTTGAAACCATCGAGCTAGCTATCCAAAACTCTAATTTGGAATGGTTAAAGGATCATGTTTTGTCTTTACATGATGCAGATATCGTTTCTATTCTTGATGAGTTAGCCTTTGAGCCTGCAAGTTTTCTGTATCATCTTCTCGGAGAAGAAATTCAGGGAGACGTCTTAATGGAGCTTGATGAAGATTTACGTGAAACTTTAATCAAGTCTTTTTCTAATAAAGAAATTGCAGAACAAGTTGAACAACTTGACTCTGATGATGCTGCAGATTTGATGAACGAACTTTCTGACAAACAAGTTGAGGAAGTAATTTTACAAATTTCTGACGAAGAAACCGCCGAATACCTTGTTGACTTATTGAATTACGATGCTGATACTGCTGGTGGTTTAATGAAGAAAGAGTTCATCTTGGCAAGACTTGATTGGCCCGTGAAAAAATGTGTCATTGAACTAAGAAGACAGGCGGAGGATGTAGAAAAAATATTTACGATTTATGTCATTGATGAGAATGAAAAATTGGTTGGTTTTCTTTCATTGAAGCGACTTCTATTTGCAAATGCAACAGAGCTTATTGAAAATCTATATCAAGATAAAAATGTTATCTCGGTAAAAACCAATGAAGACAATGAAGAAGTTGCTAAGATCATGGAAAAATATGATTTGGTTGCTGTGCCTGTTGTTGATTTACAAAATAAACTAGTCGGAAGAATAACTATTGATGATGTTGTAGATATCATTAAGGAAGAAGCGGACAAAGATTTTCAAATGGCCTCTGGTATATCAGAAAATATTGAATCAGATGATTCTGTTTGGAAAATTTCTCGCGCTAGAATTCCATGGTTAGTCATTGGATTGATGGGGGGAGTTTTCGGTGCTCAAGTGATTTCAGGGTTTGAAAGCGGGATCAGTCAAGTCCCTGCATTAGCATTTTTTATTCCTTTAATTACAGCCATGGGTGGAAATGTGGGTGTTCAATCTTCGGCAATAGTTGTGCAGTCTTTGGCTCGTGGAACTGATAAATTTAGTTCAATCTTGGCGAAAATATGGAAAGAGACACTTGTCGCGTTACTTAATGGGCTGCTGCTTTCTCTTCTTGTTTATGGTCTGGCAGTCTTTTTTGATAGTGTTACTTTAGGACTTGTTGTTAGCTTCTCTCTTTTTACTGTAATTGTTTTTGGTGGAATATTTGGGACATTAATTCCTTTGTTATTAAACAAATACAAAATAGATCCAGCTCTTGCTACAGGACCATTTATAACGACTCTTAACGATGTTCTAGGATTGTTTATCTATTTGACCATTGGTGTACTAATGTATGGCATTTAGATGAAGGTGCTATTTATTGATAAGGTCCACTCAATTCTCCAAACGCGTTTAGAAAAAGAGCGTATTGAATGCATCGACGGAACCGCTTTTTCAAAAAATGATTGTTTAAATATTCTGCCAGAAATCAATGGAATTGTTATTCGTTCTCGTTTTCGCTTAGATCAAGATTTTCTTCAAACTGGAAAAAACCTACAATTTATAGCTCGGTCAGGGGCCGGAATGGAAAATATAGATGAAGTTTTTTGTGAAAAACATCAAATAAAACTGTTTAACGCTCCAGAAGGAAATCGTAACGCTGTCGGAGAACACGCTGTCGGAATGATTCTGACACTGTTTAATCGCCTTCATATTGCAGATCAAGAAATTAGAAAAGGAAAATGGGATCGTGAGTTAAACCGAGGCATTGAATTAGAGGGTAAAACAATCGGCATAATTGGTTATGGGAATAATGGGGCAGCTTTCGCAGAGAAGCTCAGTGGATTCGATGTGACGATTTTAGCTTACGACAAATATAGAAAGGGATTTGATTCTGGTTCAATTATAGAAAGCTCTATAGATGACATTTTCTCTCAAGCGGATATCGTTAGTTTTCATATTCCTCAAAATGAAGAAACTATTTATTATGCTGATGAAAACTTCTTTTCATCATTCAAGAAAAATATTTACCTGATCAACCTTTCTCGCGGTAAAATTGTACAAACATCAGCTTTAGTTGAAGCCATTAAGAATGAAAAAGTACTTGGTGCTTGTCTTGATGTTCTAGAGTACGAAAAATCCAGTTTTGAATCATTTTTTGAACAAGAATTAGATCCAAATTTCAGCTATTTATTGACTTCGGAAAAAGTTCTTCTTTCTCCCCATGTTGGAGGGTGGACGCAAGAAAGTTACTTCAAACTCAGTAATGTTCTCGCTGATAAAATTCTTGCTAAATAATAGTAGACTTTTGATCTGCAAATTAAGTCACTCTTAATAAATTGCCGTAATACAACTCTTTCCCTGTCGTTGTTTTCATCCATAACCCATTTACCTCGATAGCTCGTTGTTTAAAATGATACTTCGCTTTGCCTTCAAGTACCTTCACATCAACTTTTGGAGAGTAGGTGTTTAGAATTAAGAAGCCATTTTGTTCTAAAATTTTGGAGGCATTCTCCATCAATTCATCAATTTTCTCTTCTAATTTCCAGCGTTCTTTCTTGGCTCCAATTCCATATGCTGGGGGATCCATAATAATTCCTTTGTATTTATTCCCTCTTTTAAATTCTCGTTGAGCAAATTTAAGTGCATCTTCATGCACCCACTTAATATTCTCTAATTTAGATAATTCCATGTTGTCTTTTGCCCATGATATAAGTTGTTTAACAGAATCAACATGAAAAGTGTTAGCACCTCTTTGTTTGGCAACGATGGAAGCGGCTCCTGTGTAAGCAAATAAATTTAAAAATCGCTCTTGCTCACCTAACTTCTCAGAAATATAATCCCAATTAATTTTTTGTTCAGGAAAAAGTCCAACGTGTTTAAATTTGGTCAGTTTAAGATGAAAATCAAGTTTCTTGTATGAAATCGTCCACTCTTCAGGAGCTGACTCCTTTAACCTTTTCCACTTTCCTGATTGACTACTTTTGGCGACAAATTCCCAATGTGCCATACGATACCATTCTTCAAAAGGTTTACCTGATTTAAAATAGGCTTGTAATTCTGGACGAATTGTAATGACCTTGCCCCATCGCTCCAACTTCTTTCCGCCTCCAGCATCGATTAGCTCGTATTCAGCCCAACCTGTTGTAAAGCATTTTTCCGAAGACATCTTATCTTTTACGCGGTGTTTTCTGACGACCTTTCTGCATTTGAGCCATTCTCATCTGGTTTTTCGATGGTACAACTTGCATTTGTTTCTTCATCTGATTGATTTGGTCTTTCATCATACCATTATCATCCAATTTCTTCGCCTCATTTAATAAGGTCAAAGCTTCTGTCTTTCTGCCAGTTTGTGCACAAATTCCAGACAAATGCATTCTCGCAACTGCTCTATCTTGATCAGTTCTTAAGCCCATCGAAATAGCCTTTCTTAATAACTCTTCACTTTTTGCAAAGCCAAGGTCTTGAGTTCCAAGAACTGCTTGAAGAAATAAAACATAAGCATGCTGCTTTTTCGGTAAAAATTGTGGTGCTGTTATCTTATTAATTTGCACCTTGGCTTTGTCCGTATCGCCAGTTCGCATAGCATTTAACGCCAGAACCATACGCTCATCTCGGAAAAATGTGAATCCAACAATTACTAAAAATAAAATCATCATTATACCCCAACCCCAAGATCCTGTGTAGAATAATGCGATAGTAAAAAACAATGATGTGGCAGCGATAACGCAGCGAATAATAAATCTAATCATAACTATTTAATTGTTGCAATACATTTTAACTCAATCGCAATAGGTGTTGGTAAGCAATTGATTTCAACTGTTGTTCGACACGGAAGATTTTCTTTAAAATATTCCGCATAAATTTTATTGTACACTTGAAAATCTCTTTTCATGTTTACTAAAAACACTGTAACATCAACGAGCTGATCCCATGAAGAACCCGACTCTTCCAAGATTATTTTAACATTATCAAAAACACTTCGACATTGCTTTTCAAAATCAAATTCCAAGAAATTTCCGTTTTTATCCAGTTTCAACCCTGGAACAGCAGAATCAGTTTCATCAGAGCCTGCGACTCTTGGACCAACACCTGATAAAAACAATAATTCTCCAACTTTCCGAGCGTGGGGATACATCCCAACAGGCTTTGGAGCCATACTCGACGAAATCCTTGAACTTCCTTCCATGTTGATAATTTTTATGCAAATATACGGAGAATTAATTAGCTCTTAGCAACTATATCTATCTTCGGAAGAATTCGAGTTCCATTGAAAAAAATAATCGAAGATAACTTTTCGCTTTCGAAATAAAAAAACGATCCACAAGTCATTGTCAACAACTCCAATTAAAAGACTGGCAGATATGGAGATTATTTTCTAATTTAAAAGTCAAACTTAGCCTATGCCAAAAAAGAAAAAAATTGCCGTTTTAGATACTTCTGTTTTACTCCATGACCATCAGGCAATTACAACGTTTAAAGGAAATGACGTTGCTATTCCAATTACTGTTTTAGAGGAGCTCGATAATTTTAAAATTGGTAACGACACCAAAAACTTTTCAGCTCGGGAAGTAATTCGATATATTGATAAACTTTCAAGTAGGTCTAGCTTACAAGAATGGATACCACTTGGCAAGGATAGAGGAAACTTTAAAATTGTGTTAGCACCAGATCCAAAAGGGATTAATGCCGAAAATGTTTATGCCAGAGGAAAAAATGATCATAAAATCATTAATGCTGCGTTGTATTTGAAAGAGAATGAGCCTGACAGAGAAGTCGTCCTAGTCACGAAAGATATAAATTTACGAATAAAAGCAAAGGCTCTTGGAATTACTGCCGAGGACTATAGAACAGGTAAAGTATCTGATGAAATCGTTAAGGATTCAGGAATATGCATAATTGAAAATATAGAATCTGAACAAATAAGACAAATTTTTACCAAAGGTAAAATTGATGAAGCTGGAGTTCTTGGAAAACATAAAATTGCCAATGGTTATTATATATTAAAAAATGGGAAATCTTCATCTCTTGCCGTCTACAATCAAAATTTGGATCAAATAGAGCGCGTTGAAAAGGAGTTTGTTTATGGAATAAAGCCAAAAAATGCCGAACAAGCTTTCGCTTTAAATGCTTTACTTAATCCTGACATCAAACTTGTAGCACTTCAAGGTGTTGCCGGTACTGGTAAAACTTTGTTAGCCTTAGCATCTGCTCTAGAGCAACATAAACAATTTCAGCAAATAATACTCGCGCGCCCTGTAGTTCCTTTATCTAATAAGGAAATAGGTTTTCTACCTGGAGATGCCGCTGATAAAATTGGCCCATATATGGAACCTTTATGGGATAATTTAAAGTTTATTAAATCTCAATTCGGAGAAAATGAACGCAAATATAAGGCCATCACAGAACTACAAGAAAGTGGTAAAATTGTCATTTCTCCTTTGGCTTTTATACGTGGAAGAAGTTTGTCAAACATTATTTTTATCGTTGATGAAGCTCAGAATCTAACGCCACATGAGATTAAAACAATTATAACACGGGCGGGCGAGAACACTAAAATTATTTTCACGGGCGACATTAATCAAATTGATACACCTTATTTAGATGAACAAAGTAATGGGCTTGCCTATTTAATTGAAAAACTGAAAGGACAGCGTTTGTTTGCACATGTAAAATTAGAGAAAGGTGAGCGTTCAGAATTGGCGAATTTAGCAAACGATTTACTCTAAATTTAATCAAAGAATAGGCGACCGTTGAACCAATCTTCGTCGATGGTCGCATTTTTTCTTTTATAAAAATCGATGGCTGATTGGTTCCAATCAAGTATTTGCCAATCCATTCTTGCAACACCGCGTTGTTTAGCGACTTGGACTACCCTGTCGAATAATTTTGATCCAGCACCTTTACTTCTATGTTCAGGGATAACATACAAATCCTCAAGATAAACACAAGGCCCTTTCCAGGTGGAATATGACGTGAAATATAAGGCAAATCCTATTACAAGATTATCCACTTCGGCGACGAATGCTTCACAGTATTTATGCACGAATAAATCGTCATGCAACTTTTCATCTGTATTCATAACAGCCGCTAAATCTTTCTCGTATTCAGCCAATCCCTTGATTAAATCAAGCACACTTGAAACGTCTTCAGGTACTACTTCTCGAATTAACATTATTGAACTCCTGCTAGG
The DNA here is from genome assembly GCA_905480355.1 of uncultured Flavobacteriales bacterium. Classification (GTDB taxonomy): domain Bacteria; phylum Bacteroidota; class Bacteroidia; order Flavobacteriales_D; family Crocinitomicaceae; genus UBA4466. The sequence goes on from CAJQQA010000091.1 coordinate 10,538, forward strand.
TTAAACCTTAATCGAATCCCTGCACTCATGTTACCCGTAGGATAAGATGTTGCAATTTTAGGAGTATTCAATGTTTGATCATAATACAATTGAAGTGTCAAATATCGTGACATATTATAATCAGCTGATGCTGAAATTGCAATTACTTTTTGTCCCGCAGTTGCTTGGTTTGTATTCTCCACCACTTTTCTAATCACAGTAAGATTATCACGTAAGGAAAACTTGCACTGAACGTTTATTGGACTTGGCTCGATATTACGAAATGGTAATTTTACTTTCTTAAACTTATATCCTAAACCAACTACCCATTCTTCTCCTAGCACTTCTGTTACTTGGTTATTATTTAAAGATAGACTTGAATTTTTATCTTTCTTATACTCAAACTTAGTTGTCAATGACTGTCCTTTAATTAACCAAGTGGCATCAACTCCAATCAATGGAGAGAATCGTTCTGAAATTACAACATTTTGAATTTGTAGCTCAGCAATGAAATTGTTGTTTAAATCTCTAGCACTCGCATCTCCATTAAGATCAAATTCAGCATTTAAATTTGATTGCATTCCCGCAACGCTAATTGTTGAGCTATAGGCGTGCCTAATGACAAAATTTCGTAAATGCTTTTTCATGAATTTGAAGTTCTTCAATCCATTATAGTTAATCGACCAATTCGGTAATGGTAAGTTTTGCGATGGAACAATATTCTTCTTACTGACTTTTCTATCTGCATAAGACGTTAAAAATGCACCTAATATCACTTCTTGCTGTGACTCACCATATCCGCTAAAGTAATCCGAGGAATTAGGCACAGAGTTTCCGTTTGCCTCTCCTAGCAATGTCGAAACGTCCGCTCTATTCTTTAATAACCTGTCAAAAACTGAAGATTGAAACTGGCCACCCAAAGCTGTAAATGCAGATCCTATCGAAATGTTAGAATACGTCACTGTCGACATTTCTATACTACTTTGGCTTTCAAACTGAGTTGTCGTTTCGTTCCATCGAAAAAACTCACTAGTATTGCTGCTAAACGTTCTTGTTATAGACAATTCAACCGATAAATCCTTGATTGGTTCAAGAGTTGCTCTCAAATTCAAATTCTTTGTGTGTGAATTCACATACTGCTGGTTCAATTCTTCATTTCGAACTAACCAGTTATTATCTCTTGCAACCTCTGCAACGTTATAACCAGTTTCATTACCCCATAAATCATAGCGTTGTTGGCCGAAAATAAATCCTCCCATACCAGGGTTAAAGCCTGGGTTAAATCCAAGCACACTTGTTTCTTGATTATAACCTGGTAACAAAGTTCCATCTGTCAAAGTATAGGTTGCTGAAACATTTCGAACGCTCATTACTAATCTTGCAAAAAAACCAGCAATAGGATTTACTTCTTTTTTTCTTCGTTCTTTTCTTTTTTTAGCTCTCTTCTCTTTACGTTTTCGGCGCTTCTTTTCTCTTAACTCCTTTTTTGTCATTTCAGACTCAGGCTTCTCATTTTCGTCTAAAACTGGAGGTGGTTTGTCCCCGTCGCTTTTTTTCTTTTTTGAGTCTATTGCACGGCCGCGTCCTTTTCTGCCTCCACCATTCACCTTTTTGAAAAAGGGCACTTTATTATATAGACTAGTGAAGTTCATCTGGCCAGTCATGTTAATATTACGACTATTTTGTATCGTGTTTCCAAATTCTTTTTGGGCTAATGGAGAGCGTTGCCAATTGTAAGATCCAGTGTACTTAACGTTACCACTGATCCAATCCGTTGCCGGGATTTTATCAAATGGAAGTGTATATGCTAAACTATAATTATGGGCATAATCCATTGTTCGTCCAAAAGTTCCAATTTGTGAACTGACAGAATCTTTAAACACACGATAACCAACGGGATCTTCTTTACGATCAACTCGACCATCACCTTCTTCAAATATTGAACGATTAGTTGCATCAAACTTAAACTTTAGTTTTTTAGTTAGGTCATAATCCAAACCATACTTTCGATTCCAATCAAATCGTTTTACATAAACAGGTGAAAATTCATAATCGGGAACTATATTATTTCGCACCTGCCGTTCATTATAGCTTCGCATCGCATCGCTACTAAAAGAAATATTCTTTGGTGCCAAGTAGAAATTCGCATCTTTAATTATCGCAAACCATTTCGACTTTTTCAAGAATTTATTCTTGCTAAATGGTGTAATTGCTTTATTTGAGAAAGCATAATTATAATTCAAACCACCATTCCATGTCTTTGTTCGATCAAACGTCGTGTTAAAATCTCTGTTTAAATTCTCGGCATAAGCATAATTAGCTGACCAATTTGAAATTCTCCAAATCCTTGGCTTTGCACCCGCTTTCATTTCTTTACGAACGTTAGTAAAGTTGTACGACCTTCTTTCCGTAAAGTCCTGTCCCAACTTTGCTCTTTCTCGTCGTACTGCCAAGTCATCATAATCTTTCAATTTAATATCAGGATTAAATGGGTCATATTCAGGATTGACTATTCCTACAGAATAAGCATAGAAAAAAGGCAGAGATATTTTTGCTCTTTTACCGAAGAATTGTCCCAATTGTATATTGGAATTTAAGTCAAATGAAATTTGCTCATTTCGCTGTCTTTCTTGAACTCTACTTTCAACAGCTCCCCAGTTAATCCCTGAATAACTACCCGACAAATTGACATTCGCAAAATCTGCAAACTGAACCTGCATTTGAGCAACAGCGGCAGAACCTCCTTCACTAACAAAGTCAGTTAACCTTAACTCATTTACCCAAATTGTTGCACATTTCGCTTGCTCGTCCTCATTCCATGAGTCAAAAGTGTGCGAATCTTTATGAGGGTTTCGAATCCCTATCATCATCGTTTTAAGACCTTGTAAATTAGGACTACCCTTTACTCTTAATATTCTTTCAGAATTTTGTGGATCAACGGAAGAGTATATCGTCACGTATGAAACTACTGTGGAACCTGAATTAATCAAATCATTTCTTTTCTGCTTCAAATTCAATAAATCTTCAAAAATAATTTCAACGAAATTCTCTTCGGGCCAAACATCCGTATCTAGACTTGAACCAGGTGCTGTAATATCAAGAGGTAATTCATATTCATAATAATTATCAGTAAAATCAGTCCCCAAGCGAACAAACAAAGAAACATCTTCATTATTCAACGGTTTCGTTGGGTCTAATTCTTCAGCATGGACAAACATCTTTAATTTCTTATACGACCGCACATCAAATTGTACATTTCGATATGCCGCTCGTGCATCACCATCTGCCAAATCACAAACTTCAAGGCTCAATGATTGCTCATTCAATAAACGTTGAAAGGTTTGGGAAGGGTCTGTTTCTTGAACTATTCCTGGTGGAACAACGTAATTTACTGGTTGTCTATCATTATTCTCCTGAATGTTAACGGCTCCAATATTGAAGGTTGTCAAATTAGGATCAACCGTAACGCTTTCGCCATCTGTTGTTAAATCTTCATTATACCTTCTCCATTCTCCTCTAATAAATTCTAATCGAGCAAATCTTAATACAACCTCTTCATCAAAATCCTTCATGAACATTCTCATAAATCTTATCGATCTAAAATCTGATATGCCGTTTACTTTTTTACTAAAATCTTGCACTGGTACTTTAAATTGAATCCATCGCTCAACATCTCCATTCCCTTTAGTGTAATTCTGAATACTTGTAATAAAATTCTGTCCTACATTAAGGTCATTTGGACGTAAGCTTAACCGGTACTGAAAATAACTTTCCGATTCTGACAGGTTATTATCTTGATTTATATCCTCAATATTTGGTGAATTTGTACTAATTGTTGGATAACTATCATTATTCATAGTATCAGACATCTCAGTGGTTGGTGAGTTCCCCTCCATCCCATTAAATTTCTTGTAACGTTCCAAAATTGTCAATTGTTGAGCGTCATAATCGTCATCTCGGTAATAATTATAATCATCATTCGACGGGTCAGAAATCATCCTAGCTTTTGTTGTAGCATCGAGTGTTGGATTGTTATTTACCCAGGAAATGAAACCAGGATAATTTATCCGTTCATCAATATTATTCCACCCATCTATCCCAATATCTTGATTAACCCTTGCTGCAGGATCATTGTCAAAGGCATCAACAACGACCTGTTGTGTGGAAACACGGGCCCAAATCGTTGTATCTAAATCATCTACAATTGATGTCCCTGTTGGTGGTAAGCCGTGCTCAAAACTCTTCCGTGAATCTGGCAGAATATCTTCGGAGATATTCCCTAAATTAAAATAAAGATCTCCTCCATTGTGAGTAGCATTGGGATCTAAACTTTCCGCATCTGCATTAAATGGATCAAGCATCCAGAATTGAATGTATTCAATATTCGTTTGTTCAAAATCTGTAGTCGTTAAGGCTCTCATTATTCCTCCCCATCTGTTCTCAGGGTTTACAAAAGTACCGTCTGCGTTTATGGTACTTGTTGTGTCATAATTATACATCCCACGTTCCTTTGGGTAGTATGCTAAATTTAGAACATTTACATTTTGGATTGAACCGTATTGTGGGTCAAAATTTGGCCAAATGTCTGTTTGATTAATAGACCTCATTCGACTATCAGCTAACTGTTGCGGACTGTCAAGGATGTGTTGTGGTGTAAGGTTATTGCTTTGATAAAACAAAGGATCAATAACATACCAGGCAAGTTTCGACCTTTTAAATCCAACTGATAAGTCTGTATTCGTGGATTCAGGGAATAAATCTGGTTGCCCTTGAGGCACTGTTGCAAGGTGCCAAGATTGAATTGATTTTAAATCAATCGTACTCTGTGAGCCTTCAAAATCATCAATATAAGAAGTTCCAGATTTATTAATCGCCTTAGGCTGACCTGGAATCAAATGTGCAAATTCTCCTGTCAATGAAATCGTTGATTTTGCTTTTGTCGAAATTACTGGTAAATAATCAACTAATTTTGTAAGAAATGGAACATCCGCTCTATATTGAAAGTCTAATCCAACTATATTATTTTTAAATGGTTCTGAACCAATATCCACTTTTTGTGTTACCGGCCTTTCCATCATTCTCATCCATGTGGCGCCAATATTTAATCGATTTCCAAATCTATGGGCAACACGTGCGCCTAACAATGATTTTGATTGAAAACCGAAAACGGAGTTACTTTCAATGGAAATTTTAATGGGCGTGTTGGATTCGAGCACTCCAGTATTCAAGATTTTAACTCGACCTAGATTATAATCGACAGTATAATCTACCCCTTCTGTCATTTTAATTCCACCCGCGGTTACAGTTACAGCACCCTCAGGAACATTTAAAGCATTCAACGGAATATCAGCACTAATTGAAGATTGGTATTCTCCTTTTAAAGTAAATCTATTTTTACTCGGGATTTGCTGTGCTGCTGTTTTTGTAGAATCATATAATTCTTGAAAAACCACTCTATCTACTATTGTTTCAGAGACACCAGCAGCTGTTAATTTATTCGCTAAAGTCTTTCCAAAAGGTTCAATTGATGAAAAATATACACGCCCATTTCTTGTATTAATGGTTCCTCCATTCTCTGCTCTACTTCCATTAAATTGAATTGGAACATAATCAAAAACACCATCCGAAAATGGCTGATTGTTCTGATTAATCTTATCCATATCCAGAAGTGTAACCAATTGCTTATCATCAATCCCCGTAATGTTTGCTCCCAAGTTATCTGCAGGGAAAAACGGTACTAACAATGATGAAGCTGGGTTATTATACAATAAATCTAAACGAAACCCTTCTTGGTCAACTTGATAAGCACCAATTGAATAAATATTCTTCATCATCAAATCCCACAACTTATTATTCGGATTTGTAATTGTTGGTTTTAACAATTTTACAATCAACGCCTCTTGACCGGCTGCACCATCTGTCGAGAATTCACCAATTTGATATGTTTCACCCTTGTAAGTGTATTCATAAGTTACGCCAAGTACCTCATCATTATTCAACGCGAGATTCAAGGAAATGAAACCCAATTGCGCATTGTAGGAAAATTCTTGTTCAGTAAGCTTTCTTGCGTTTTCTACTTTCTCATAATCTACTGATTGCTGAAATGGTCCTGGTTCTACAACTTGCGACGTTAACACTCCAACAGCACCATTGAATGAACGAACTTGAGGTTGCGTCGACGCCCAAGCGTATAATCCGTTTGATGAATTATCAGGAATTTCATCGGGAGAAAAACTACCTGGATTCCCTTGTACATTAGAAGGTTTTGATTCCCCCAAATCAGTAAACCCTATAATATTTCTTGTGTTTTCAGTATTATTAGTCTTATTGGTTACCCATACCTCCATACGTGTTATGTTTATCGTTGAACTAACAATAGGCAGGGTAGACATTCCATGATCATAACTATCCCTGTGGTATAAATTCACGAAATAATGTTTATTTGCTTCATAGTTGTCTGCACTAAGCTCGAATTCTTGAACTTGCGCTTTACCAGTTACGTTTATTTCTTTTCGTTTACCTTTGGATGATGCTGCTATAAGGTCGACAGTCGTGTTTCCAAACTTCATCTGCGTTGTTACCCCAAATAAGGTTTGAGAACCCTGAATTAAAGATGTTGGCAATTCAAATGACACATTCCCTAATGCAATTTTTTGCATTATTTGATCTTCGTTTCCTGCATATTCTAATTTAGAAACATTGTCAAAATCAAAAGCAGCTTGGGTATTATAGCTTACACCTAATTTTAATTTCGTCCCGATTTGTCCAACTAGATTTAGATTAATTTGCTGATCAAAATCGAATCGTGTAATCTTTCTCTGGCGTTCTGGAATAAGCGGATTATCATACCGTGAAGAATTCACACCAAAAGACAACTCAACACTACCTTGCGGGCGTATCGTAATTTGATCCGATCCAAAAAAGTTCTCAAACAGTTTGCTCGGGATTTTGATCGGAAATTCAAGCGGTTGATTTTCTGCCGTTTGTTCATCAATTTTATCTTTCCAATTCTGTTGCATTGACTTTTTACGCTCATAATCAAGATACTCTTCCAAAGTCATCATGGACGGGTTTCTAAAATACAAGCCTCTTGAACCAATTGTCTCTTTAAAAATATACGTTCCTGTTATGGGGTCATAAACGATTGTTTGCTCTACAGAAGAAGGGTCACCTAAATCAAAACTTTGTGTGCCAGATTGTGTTGGATCAACATTATTATTTATCGGAAATACCAACGTGTCTCCTTGCGCAGAAATTAATCCGACGTTAAGAAGCAGTGCTACTACTGCCAATTTCATATGTAGTAATTTGATTCTCTTCAAACTATAATATTTTCAATGCCTCTTTAATTAATACTTCAACTGACTCTTCTCCAGTCGCAACTTTATCGATTGCTTTTTCTGCAGAATTCTTTGCAAAACCTAATGAGACTAATGCTGTTAACGCATCAAATTGATTCGTATTGTTTGAATTGAATATATTTTCACTTGAAAAGGCCATCTTTAACATTTTATCCTTCAAATCAATGATTACACGCTGTGCAGTCTTTGCTCCAATACCTTTTATACTTTGTATCGTTTTTACATCTTCACTGGTAATTGCACTTGCAATTTCTCCAGGCACTAATGAAGATAGCATGATCATCGCTGTATTCGGCCCTATTCCAGACACAGAAATTAAATGGTTAAACATTTCACGCTCTACTTTATCTGTAAAACCATATAAAATTTGGGCATCCTCTCGAACAATTAGTTGAGTATACACTAAACAATTCTCAGCAGAACCAATAGAGCTGAAAGTATTCAAAGAAACTTTTACTAGATAACCAACTCCATTGCAATCAATCACAAAATCGGTTGGGTTTTTTTCGATGAGTTTACCTGTTAACTGTGCAATCATTTTTATTTGTTTTGAGCGTCGACTACCGCAACTTTTACCATGTTAATAATTTCTCTTACTGAAGATCCTAATTGCAATACATGAATTGACTTCTTTAAACCAACAAGTATTGGTCCTATTGCATCCCCCTCAGTCATTTCTTGTAATAACTTATATGCAATATTCCCCGAAGAAAGATTAGGAAAAATCAGTGTGTTCACTTTTTTATTAGCCAGTGTTGAAAAGGAAAACTGTTCGTTCATCAAATCATTATTCAGCGCGAAGTTTGCTTGAACTTCACCATCAACAATAAGGTTCGGATCATTTTCCCTCAACAATTTCACAGCTTTTGACATTTTCTTAGCATCGTCGCCTATTGAAGATCCGAAATTAGAATAACTTAAAAGTGC
>CAJQQA010000092.1 GCA_905480355.1 uncultured Flavobacteriales bacterium
AACTAACATAGGCCAGTACCGCCAAAGCTATTCCAATAATTGCTGAAGTGCCAGTTGCAAGGCCATCAAGGCCATCTGTCATATTCGCTCCATTCGACACAGCAATTACGATAAATATTACCACAGGAATAAACAGAAGCCAGCCCCATCCTTTACTATTTTCACCTAACAACCAGTTGTAGTTGAATTCATTACTTTTTACAAATGGTATTGTTGTTGTCATGTCGTGGGTTTTAATCCACTTTGTATTCACATCAATCGCCATATCAGTATGCAGATGGGTTACAACCTCATCTCCAGCGGCAAGAACATAGTTAGCATCTACTTTTTTATGAACTTGGACATCATCACTAAAATAGAGCATGCTCCCTACGATAATTCCTACACCAATTTGACCAAGAACTTTAAATCTTCCTGCAAGCCCCTTTTTATTCTTCTTAAATACTTTGATATAATCATCAATAAAGCCAATAACACCCAGCCAAACAGTTGAGAGAAGCATTGTTATTATGTAAATATTATCAAGTTTCGCAAATAACAATGTCGGAATTAAGATGGCAGCTAAGATTATAAGTCCACCCATGGTTGGTGTCCCGGTTTTAGCTAATTGACCTTCTAAACCAAGATCACGAACTGTTTCTCCAATTTGTTGGCGCTGCAAAAGTCCTATTATTTTCTTTCCAAAAATGACCGAAATAATCAATGATGTTATCAAAGCCAGTGCTGCTCTAAACGATATATAGTCGAACAATCCTGCTCCAGGAATATTAAGCATCTCTAAGTAATTGAATAAACTTGTTAGCATTATTTATTGAGTTTTTTAAATAGTTCTGTTATCGTTTCTAAATCATCAAAATCATGTTTAACTCCTTTGATGTCTTGATATTTTTCATGTCCCTTTCCTGCGATTAGAATAATATCATTCTTCTCAGCCATTGTTACAGCTGTTTTAATCGCCTGCTCTCTGTCGACTATAGAAAGTGTTTTTTTAAAACTTACGCCGTCAACACCCTCCATCATATCGTCAATAATCGTATTTGGATCTTCTGAACGAGGATTGTCCGAGGTTAAAATCACTTTATCGGATAAATCACAAGCTATGGCTGCCATTTCAGGTCTTTTCGTCTTGTCGCGATCCCCGCCACAACCAACAATTGTAAATACTGTTTCATTTCTTGTTCGAATTTTCTCTATTGTATTCAAAACATTGTACAAAGCATCGGGTGTATGCGCATAATCAACAATCGCGGTAATTCCGGAGCTACTTTGCATAAATTGGAATCGGCCATCTACCGATTCTAACTGACTAACTATTGTTAGAGTCTCCGTTTCTTCCAATCCTAATTCTTGCGCAACAGCGTAAACTGCAAGTAAATTATAGGCATTAAAATCACCTATAAGTTTCGTCCATATTTCAGTATGATTAAAAGATAATACAAGACCCGAAAATTGATTCTCTAGAACCTTCACCTTATAATCCGCCATCGATCTCATTGCGTAAGTCAATTTTCTTGCTGCAGTATTCTGAAGCATAACCATCCCATTCTTGTCATCATTATTTGTTAATGCAAATGCTGAATTCGGCAATTGATCAAAAAAGGCTTTTTTCACATGGATATATTCCTTGAAAGTCTTATGATAATCTAAGTGATCATGGGTGATATTGGTGAATACTCCCCCAGAAAAATGCAATCCTTTTATTCTTGATTGATGTATTGCGTGAGAACTAACTTCCATGAAACAATGCGAACATCCTTCATCCACCATTTCTCGTAACAATGCATTGAGTTGTATTGGATCTGGTGTTGTATGTGTTGATTGAATTTCTCTATCACAAATCTTGTTCACTACAGTCGAAATCAAACCTGTTTGAAATTCAAGATTACTAAACAGCTGATACAAAAGAGTGGCGATAGTTGTTTTACCATTTGTTCCTGTAATCCCAATCAGCTTCAACGCTTTTGAGGGCTCGCCATAAAAGTTGTGCGCAACAATTGCAAGAGCTTCATTGGTATCTTCAACTCGAATGATCGTAACACCGTTTATTGTCTCAACAGTTTCAGACACAACAATCGTTTTACACCCTGCCTCAATTACTTGTGATATATAATCATGCCCATTACTTACTGTACCAACAATCGCAAAAAATACAGAGCTTTCTTTTGCGTCACGTGAGTCAAAAGTTAAGTGATCTGTCATCTGCGAATTAGTACCTTCTATAGAAAGCATTTTGACGCCATACAATATGTCTTGTAGCTTACGCATTATTTAAGTGTAATTTCAATTCGTTTTCCATTAATTATCTCTGTTCCTGGAGCGATCGATTGCTTCACGACTTTTCCAAAACCAGCCATTTTTACTTTTAAGCCTTGAGTCTCCAAAACATATATCGCATCCTTTGCCGACATCCCTCTTACATCAGCGATATGCCCTTCCTTTATTGAAATCTTTTCTGTTTTCACCTTTTGGCCTTTTCCGTCAGTTCTTATCCATTCTGCATTTATTTTAGATGCAAAAGGAATATTGAGCATTCTATAAATTGATAAAAAATCATATCGACTACCATCCATCGAAATAGGCAACTTATCAACTTCTTTATTTTTCGTTCCATTCACTGCTTCATGGTACTTCAAACTAGAAGCAAACACTTTATTGGCAATTGAGGTAAAAACGGTTCCGGACACTGTCGCCCCATAAATATCTTTGGAGGGTGCTGAAACAACTACAATACAAGAATAAATTGGGTCTTGAGCAGGGAAGTAACCAGCAAAAGAAGCTTGATACTTCTTTTCTCCAGGAGCGCCGTAACGTCTGTCATCGTTAAGCACTACTGCCGTTCCTGTTTTTCCTGCGATATCAAAATAGGCGGACTTAAGTGCTTTTCCTGTTCCGCGTTCTACAACACCCTCTAAACATTTTTTTAAACTCACAATCGTTTTTTCAGAACAAATTCTGGCTTTCATTATTACTGGAGGGAAGGACTTAATTATTTGATTGTCCCGAATAATTTGCTGAACAAATTGAGGCTTCACCATGATGCCGTTGTTAGCAACAGCGTTGTAGAATGTCAAGGTTTGTAATGGTGTTTGCTGCACCTCATAACCAATCGCCATCCAAGGAAGGGAAATTCCGGACCAACTGCTCATTCCTGGCTCATGCAGAATTGGCATCGGTTCACCGGAAAGAGAAATACCAAGCGTATCAGCCAATCCAAAATCTTTTAATCGATTAATGAATTTTTGCGGCTCATTTTTATAGGCATCATTGATGATTTGGGTAAAAACATTCGACGATTTCTCAAAAGCCTGTTGAATTGTGATCATCCCATAACCGCCATAGCGAGAATCTTCTAGTTTAGAGTCATAGAATCGATAGACGCCTTTAGCGTTAACAATTTCATCCAAAGTCACTTTTTCATCCTCTAGAAGAGCCATTAATGAAGCTAACTTGAATGTAGATCCGGGAACCTCCTTTGTCCCTATCGCTTGATTGTATGCTTCATAATACTCGCCATTTGTTCCTCTGCTCAAATTCACAATTGCCTTAATATAGCCCGTTTTGACATCCATCACGATGACACAACCGTTCTTCGCATCTTGGTTTTTTAACTGTCGAAGTAATTCCGAATGCGCCACTTCTTGAATTTCCTTATCAATGGTAGTAATAACACTTGCGCCTTCGACAGCTTCTTTTGTTACAGGACCAATTTTCTTCCATCCAGTTGATATTTTTTGCTCAATCTCTTCACCTTCCACACCTTTCAAGTACTCATCAAAAGCACCTTCAATTCCAACTCTTATTGCTTTATCACCATTCACCTTGACATAACCTAAAGTCCGCTTCATCAATTCACCGTGAGGACGTTTTCTAATTACCGTTTCAACGTTATCAATGAGACCTCCTTTAAATCTTCCTTCCTTAAAAATTGGCATTTCATGAAGCGCTTTTCGCTCAACATTTGTCGCTTTCTTTTTAAGCAATAAATAGCGCTTATTATTTTCCCGCCCTCTTTTAATATAAATCTCATATTCTTTAGCGGTTTTATTCTGGAACAACGCCGACAATTCAATAGACAATTGATGAATCTCCTTATTGAACAATTTAGCCTTAATCACTGTAGGGTCCATATGAATGTCATAAAACGAAATGGAGGTCACCAATGGTGTGTAATTTGCATCAAGAATTTGACCTCTTCGGGGTACTCTTTTCACTATTCTAGTTGGCAATTTCTTATTCGTAATTGTGGAAGTAGTAAATTCCTTATCGCCATTATCGAGTTGAATTGTAATTGTTTTAATAAAAACAACCAACATCAAAATGACGAAGCCAAAATAAATGAGGTATGCCCTCCAATATGTATCTTTCTTTTCACTCACCATTTTCACCTTTTTTCTTCAAGCGAATCACTTTCGTTGGATTTACCGTTTCTTTTAACCCTGTAGCTTCTAGTTCTTTTACTAGCTCTGTTCTTTTCGTGTTTTCTTCTAATTGCGCCTTTGCTTCAAAATAATCAGATGTAGCCTCATCTAATTCCTTCTGAGTGGCCTTCACATCTTTCGTTAATTGCTTACCGTAATAACCTTTTCCTACAATCAACAAGAGCAATAGCATGATAAAAAAAATGAAATTCAAATTTCCTAACATAAATTCTTTCGTTAAAAAATCGCCATTTAAAATCTGAACAAAAGCGCTCGGGCCTTTACTCTTACTTCTCTTCGTCTTCTTTTTCGTAGACGCTGCTTTTGCTTCCAAATTCTCTTGAGAAACATCATCATCGCCCTGCATGGCTCTTTCTATAAATTCATTCTCCATCTCTCTCCGCTATTCTAAGTTTAGCGCTACGCGCCCTACTATTCTTTTCGATTTCAGCTTCATTTGGGATAATTGGTTTTCTAAGCACCTCGGTAAAAGGCTTCAATAGATTCCCGTAAAAATCCTTTGTAATCTCTCCTGATAATGACCCACGCTTCATGAAATTCTTCACAAGACGATCCTCCAAAGAATGATAGGACATAATAACTAAGCGGCCGCGCGGCTTAATTACCTTCTCACATTGTAATAGAAAAGTTTCTAAGGCTCTCATTTCTTGATTAACTTCAATACGAATTGCTTGAAATACTTGTGCGAAATATTTATGTTCACGATGTTTTGGAGCACATTCTTCGATAATAGATGAAAACTGTCCTGTTGTTATAATTTTCTTGCTTAATCGTGCAGCGATGATTACCAACGCCAACTTTCTTGGGTTCTTCACCTCTCCATAAGACCTGAAAACACGCACTAATTCTTCTTCACTGTATGAATTAACCAACTCCTGAGCCGAAAGATTGGCTTTTTGATTCATTCTCATATCGAGCTTTGCGTCTCCACGAAAAGAAAAACCTCGCTTGAGTTCATCAAACTGATGCGAAGAAACACCCAAATCGGCAAGGATCCCATCAACTTTTGACACCCCCAATAAGCGTAGATGATTCGTTAAATGTTCAAAATTCGCAGCGACAAAAGTGAAGTTTGGAGAGTCCCACGTATTTTTTTGAGCATCTTGATCCTGGTCAAAAGAAATTAATCGACCGTTCGCTGAAAGCTCATCATGGATTCTCTTAGAATGCCCGCCGCCGCCAAATGTTACATCAATATATACTCCATCAGGCGAAATTGACAACGCGCTAATGCACTCTTCTAATAATACTGGTATGTGATACGAATAGTTATTCTCCATTGTCCAAGTCTCCCATTACTTCATCTGCTAAATCAGCAAAATCCGCCATGGAGCCTTCGATCATTTCGAAGTACTTAGACTTGTCCCAGATTTCAATTCGGTCATTGTATGCAATAAGCATCACCTCTTGACTCAAACCAACACGTTCCATCAGAGCCATTGGCACCAATACACGACCCGCCTTGTCAAGGCAAATTGTTTTTGCGCCTTGATGAAACAGTCGATAGAACATTCTGTTTTTTGGTTTAAAAAGATTCATTCTTGATAATCGTTGACTCACTTTTTCCCATTCTGTTAACGGAAATAAAGTCAGGCAATCTTCGAACCCTTTATTCAACATGAAATCTCGTTGACACGCAGGCGGAAGCTGCTTCCGCAATGCGGAAGGAAACATAAAACGCCCTTTAGCGTCCAGTTTAACTTCAAATTCACCTACTAATCCTGCCATAACGATTTATTATATGGGTAAAAATAACTCTATTCTACCACTTTTTACCACCAGATTTCACATTGTTGATAATTATAAACGTAAAAATAATAAAAAAGTTGCACTCTATCATTCTTACACCAATAAAACTAGGAGATTAAGACAAAAATAAATAAGTGGTACTAAGTGGTATTAATTTGAACATGTTGAAAACTCTATCGTTATCAACATGTTTTATTTAAGGGCCCTATTTCGCATTAAATCCTTATTTTTGCAGAATGTCAAAAGAATTAAAAAGCTGGATTTTGCTTATTCTTCTCTCTCTTATCTGGGGAAGTTCATTCATTCTAATGAAACGAGGAATGTTCTCACTAGACGGTCAAACAATATTCTCTGACACTCAGGTTGCGTCTTTACGCATGATCATTGCTGGAACTGTACTCCTTCCTTTTACATTAAAAAGCTTACGCATTCTCAAAAATCCATCTACTTTTTTATTCTTGTTTTCTATTGGACTTCTTGGGAATCTACTTCCGGCCTTTCTCTTCACCTATGCAGAAACAAGTATTTCTTCGGGCCTAACGGGAATGTTAAATAGCCTAACTCCAATATTTGCCTTAAGTATTGGTTTCCTTATTTTTAAACAAAAGCTAACAAAAATTCAAGTTTCTGGGGTTGTTGTTGGTATTATAGGTGCTATTCTTCTTGTTTATTTTGGCAATGACTCAAAATTGAGCGGAGACACCCCCCATTTATTGGCTATTATTCTCGCTACGCTTTGCTACGGAATAAGTCTGAACATTATTAAGCATAAGCTTTGTCACTTGAAAAGTATAGAAATTGCATCACTAGCCTTTTTAACAGTACTTATTCCAAGTATTGTTATAGGTTTTTTTTCAGGTTCTTTCGTGGAAATTCAAACCAATGAGAATGCGGCTGAAGGTTTATTTTTCATTGCCGTACTAAGTATTATCGGTACCGCTATTGCATTAATTTTATTCAATCAATTAATTGCCTTAACATCTGTTCTTTTCTCGAGTAGCGTAACATACCTTATACCTGTTGTAGCAATGCTTATTGGCGTGGTGTTTGGAGAGAGTATTACACTAATTCAAGTAGCGTCAATGTTGGTTATACTTTCTGGTGTTTTTGTTGCTAATGTTCTTGGAAGAAAATAAAGGTTCCTTTTGAACTAAAATTTTCATCAACTATCATTGTATTCTTAACTAAAAGCAGTATCTTTGTCGTCCATTTTGGATTAATAAAACAATAAAAATTAGCTATATGTACGCAATAGTGGAGATAGCAGGGCAGCAATTTAAGGTGCAAAAAGACCAAAAGATCTTTGTTCACCGTTTGGACGCAGAAGTAGGAAAGAAAATTTCTTTCGAAAAAGTACTTCTTGTTGACAACGGAGGAAAAGTTCAATTAGGCGCCCCGGCTATAAAAGGTGCAAAAATTTCTGCAAAAGTAGAAGAGCACGTAAAAGGAGATAAAGTAATCGTATTCAGAAAGAATAGAAGAAAAGGTTACAAGAAAAAGAATGGACATCGTCAGTGCTTCACCGCAATTACGATTACAGATATTAAAGCTTAACTAACTAATTCGATAAATTCGAAAATAAAATTTTAAGAAAATGGCACATAAAAAAGGCGTTGGTAGTTCTAAAAATGGTCGTGAATCAGAAAGTAAACGATTAGGTGTTAAGATTTTTGGAGGACAAGCAGCAATTGCTGGTAACATTATTGTTCGTCAAAGAGGAACACGTCATCATCCAGGTACAAATGTAGGTATTGGTAAGGACCATACTTTATTTGCATTAACTGATGGTGTAGTAGAATTTCGCAAAAAAAGAAACGATCGTTCTTTCGTATCAGTAGTCCCTTTTGAGACTGCAGAAGCGTAATTAGAACGTCAATTTATTGAAAAGGCGAGTTCCGTCCCGATAATTGTCGGGAAAGGAGTTCGCCTTTTTTTTATAAATAATAATTAAATTTGCCTAAAACAATACTGCATGTTAGAGATTCAGCGTTTAAGAAGTGAGAAAGAAAGTGTTATTGAAGGTTTAAAAAAGCGTCATTTCGATGCATCTGAGATAATCTCTGCTGTTCTTTCTAAAGATGAGCAGTGGCGTGCTGAAAAAACAAAACTGGAAGAGGTTGCTTCTAAAATGAATCAAATATCTAAGCAAATCGGTATTCTGTTTAAAGAGGGCAAGGTACAAGAAGCCAATGAAGCTAAAGCGCAAACATCTGTATTGAAATCAGAAGAAAACACGCTGAAAGAAAAAGTAGATGCATTGCAAAATGACATCACAGAATTAATGTATCAGTTGCCAAATGTTCCTAATGAAAAAGTGAAGCCTGGAAAAAGCGAAGTTGACAATGAAACTATTGAGCAAAGAGGCGAAGAACCAAACTTTAACTTCACACCATTACCTCATTGGGAATTAGCCAGTAAGTATAATTTGATCGATTTTGAATTAGGGGTTAAGATTACTGGAGCTGGCTTTCCTATGTATATTGGTAAAGGAGCAAAACTTCAGAGAGCACTTATCAGTTTTTTCCTGGATGAGGCAACCGATGCTGGTTATGTAGAGCACCAAGCACCATTATTAGTGAATGAAGCATCCGCTCTAGGAACAGGACAGCTACCAGATAAGGAAGGGCAAATGTATTACATGCCCGTTGATGATTTATACCTCATCCCAACAGCTGAAGTTCCATTAACGAACATATACCGCGACGTAATTTTACCGAATAGCGAATTCTCAATTAAGATTACAGGATATACGCCATGCTTTAGAAGAGAGGCTGGTTCATATGGAAAAGATGTTAGAGGATTAAATCGTTTGCATCAATTTGACAAGGTGGAAATTGTAAGGATTGAGCACCCAAATAATTCTGATCAAGCTTTAGTTGAAATGATTGACCACGTCAAAGGATTACTTGAAAAGCTTGGTTTACAATACAGAATTCTTAGATTATGTGGAGGTGATACTGGATTTGCCGCTGCCATGACTTACGATTTTGAAGTTTACTCTGCTGCACAGAATAAATGGCTAGAAGTAAGTTCTGTTTCTCGTTTCGATACGTTTCAATCAACACGTTTAAAGTTAAGATTCAAAAATGAGGATAAGAAATCACAGCTCTGTCATACTTTGAATGGTTCAGCTTTGGCGTTGCCTAGAATCGTTGCTGCACTATTAGAGAATCATCAAACCGAATCAGGTATTGAGATACCTAAAGCATTGCACAAATACTTGAATTACACAAAAATTGAAGATTAGAAATTTGGGTGAAGGAATGCTTAATTGGACTATTTATTAGCACTTAACACTTTTTCTTTCATTGTCTCCATGTAAGAAAGCATTTTATTTAATACTTCAGGATTTGAAGATCCAATAATTTTTGCAGCTAGAATTCCCGCATTTTTCGCTCCGTCTAAAGCAACAGTAGCAACTGGTATTCCACCTGGCATTTGTAATATTGATAAAATACTGTCCCAGCCATCGATTGAATTTCTTGATTTTATTGGAACTCCAATGACCGGTAAAGGAGTGAGTGAAGCAGTCATGCCTGGTAAATGAGCGGCACCTCCAGCACCTGCGATAATCACCTTCAATCCTCTTGTATGAGCACTTTTTGCATAATCAAACATTAGTTCTGGGGTTCGGTGAGCTGAAACAATCTTCACTTCGTGCTCAATTCCTAATTCCTTAAGAAGGTCTATCGCCTCTTGCATTATAGGCATATCCGATGTGCTTCCCATTATTATTCCAACTTCAATCATGCTTCTTTTTTTTGTAAAGGTAAGGTTATTTTAAAATTTGAAGCTTTGGGATAATATTATACCTTATCAAGGACTCTATATCCTTCAATATTATCAAGCCCCCAATTTTCGAGTTCATCTGCAGACCACAATTCTGGAAAGAAGATTCTTCGCTGGTAACGTGGATGCATGTATTTATGCCAATCACTTCCACCTGTTGCTTCAACGTTTACTTTCCCACTATCTAGATATTTCGCAGCGGCATCATAGTGATGCATAACCCAGTCAACATTTACCGTATGGTCATAATGGCGCATCGCATTGACGAGTTTTAAGTTCTCTTGATACTCTTTAGGAAGCTCCTTAAATTTTGTCCAAAGATTTACCGTATTGTATTCCTTCATCCATTCAATTAACTCTTTTTTGTATTTTTTTTCAAAGTTGATAATCAATTGATTCTTTCCGCCATTTTTGCGGTCAACTCCTGCGGCTTGCCAATACATATTGTCAAAAGCATGCTCATATGGTGTATCTCTGTTAATTGTTTTTCTAAATCTATAATCAATAAGGTTAATCAATTCAGTTGATGCGATTTCTATTTTACGATACTGCGAGGACTGAAAGCCACTTGCAGGGGTCAATGTGTCTCTAAATTTCATATACTGTTCAACCTCCATTCCTTCTCCCATAATATCGAAAGAAGTAGATAACATGTTGAAGTAACGACTTACCCGCATAAGATGCATTTCAAATTTATCAGGTGTGATGTCTTCCTCGAATGAAATTTGATCCATTTCCCAAAGAATCATTTTGAAAAGGAGTTCATTGATTTGATGATAGATCAAAAAGATCATTTCATCAGGTAAATTTGTTCGCTGTGTCTGAAGACCTAATAATGCATCAACTTGAATGAAATCCCAATATTTCATAGGCTCTGCGTGAAGAAGGCCTGAAAGATGTACGTCAGGATCTTGACCTAGTGATTTATATTTTTCATCAATTGCGGCTAAAATTTCTTCTCTTGTCATAAAGTCAAATTTTGTTACTTCAAAAATACTCATTTTTTTAATGGACGAGAATACGATTCAACAACTACAATCCTAGATTTTTTTCAATTCGGAATAAGAAGTCCTCTTATTGGCTCGACATTACCATTTGTTAAAGTTGCTCGATAACTGTTTTTCTCAAATACCTCAATTTTAGTGAGGTAATTTATATTGATAATAAAAGATCGATAAATTCAAACAAAATCTTTAGAGGAAAGTGCTTTCTCGAAATAGTTCATTGTCTTGTTTTTTTTATTCTTGATTGCCCATAATAAATAATTTTTAGTTGCTCTTAATTGTTACATCAAATAGAGGTGGAGAATAAAGGATGGCAAAGTATAAATAGGTGAATGGAATCTATTATTCGGTGAACTTTAGTAAATAGCGTTAAGACAAAAAAAAGGCCGTTCAATTGAACGGCCTTTTTTAATGTTTATAATTCAAATCTAAAGTGTTCCTCTTTTTGCTTGTTCTCTTTCTATTGATTCAAACAAGGCCTTAAAGTTTCCAGCTCCAAATCCTTTCGCTCCCATTCTTTGAATGATTTCAAAGAAAACTGTAGGTCTATCTTGTATTGGTTTTGTGAAGATCTGAAGTAAATAACCTTCTTCATCGGCATCAACAAGGATTGACAATTTCTGCAATTCTTTAATGTCCTCGTGCATCATCTCCATGTGAGATCCTAGTCTAGCTGGAATATCATCGTAGTAGGCTTGAGGTGGAGCAGGTAGGAATTCTACTCCCTTTTCCTTTAAATAAGAAATTGTGCTGATAATGTCATCTGTCGCCATGGCAATGTGCTGCACTCCTTCACCTTCGTAAAAATCTAAATATTCTTCAATTTGAGATTTCTTCGCTGCCTTAGCCGGTTCATTGATTGGAAATTTAATTCTACCATTCCCATTACTCATAACCTTACTCATCAGTGCAGAGTACTCCGTATGAATTTGCTTGTCATCAAATGATAAAAAGTTCACGAAGCCCATTACCTCTTCGTACCACTTTACCATAACATCCATTCTTCCCCAATCTACATTACCAACCATGTGATCAATATATTTCAATCCTGCAGGTGCTGGATTGTAATCCGTTTTCCATTCTTTGAAGCCTGGTAAGAAAGTTCCCTTGTAATTTTTTCGCTCAACAAACATATGAA
>CAJQQA010000093.1 GCA_905480355.1 uncultured Flavobacteriales bacterium
CGTACTTGAAAGCAGTAGCACCGCGTTGCGGTTGAATAATTCATCTTACAACCAAATCGAAAATAACTCATTTAGAGAGGGCGACCATAGTGGTATTTCGATTCTCGCCAAAGCAGGAGACGCCTGCTTGCTTGGTGGCTCTACTCTGAGCTATAAAAATATCGTTCGAAGTAACCATTCTATTGGTTTTGAAACTGGCGTTATTTTAGGCTTGGGTGCTAGTAAAAGCGCAAATGTTTTTGAATATCTATCACATGCAAGTGATTATGGAATCATCGTAAAAGATGCTGCAGCTGACTTTGGAGCAATGATAGGAAGAAGTCGTGAAGTTGCAAGTGGAATGAGCAATGGTATTCAATTCTTGATGAAGAAGAATAAAATTGATGTTCTTAATGGAACTGGAGTAATTAAAGCTGGTAAAAAAGTTGTTGTAACTGATGATAAAGGTGAAGCAAAAGAATATATAGCAAGCAACGCTGTAATTATTGCAACTGGTGCTCGTTCACGTCAATTACCAAATCTTCCTCAAGATGGAAAGAAAGTTATTGGCTACAGAGAAGCTTTAACACTTAAGAATCAACCCAAGAAAATGGTAATTGTAGGTTCAGGAGCAATTGGAGTTGAATTTGCTTACTTCTACCATACAATTGGAACAGAAGTAACGCTTGTTGAATATTTGCCAAACATTGTTCCTATTGAGGATGCTGATGTTTCAAAGCAACTTCTAAAGTCGTTTAAAAAATCTGGAATAAAAGTCAAAACTAACTCCTCTGTTGAATCTGTTGATACATCAGGTAAAGGATGCGTAGTTACTGTTAAAACAGCTAAAGGTGAAGAGAAAATAGAATGTGATGTTGTTTTATCCGCAGTTGGGATTGAAGCAAATATTGAAAATATAGGATTAGAGGATTTAGGAATTGTAACAGATCGTGGCCGAATTATCGTAAATGATTATTACCAAACTAACATCCCAGGATATTATGCAATTGGAGATGTAATACCAACTTCTGCATTGGCTCACGTAGCTTCTGCAGAAGGAATCATTTGTGTTGAAAAAATAGCAGGTAAAAATCCAGACACGCTTGATTATAGTAATATTCCAGGTTGTACATATTGCTCTCCTGAAATCGCTTCTGTTGGAATGACAGAAGTTGCAGCGAAAGAAGCTGGACACGAAATTAATATTGGTAAGTTTCCTTTTTCCGCATCGGGAAAGGCAAGTGCTTCTGGTGCAAAAGACGGATTCGTTAAATTAATATTTGACGCTAAATATGGCGAATTACTAGGTGGACATATGATTGGGGCTAATGTAACAGAAATGGTTGCAGAACTAGTTGCCTTGAGAAAATTAGAAACAACTGGACATGAATTAATTAAAACAGTTCATCCGCATCCAACTATGTCTGAAGCAATTATGGAGGCAGCAGCTGCCGCTTATGATGAAGTGATTCATTTATAGAAAAAATATCATTTAATGAAAAAACATCGGCTATACAGGTGATGTTTTTTTACACATTTTTAATACCTTTATAGAGTGAAAACAATTTTAATTATTTTTTCCCTTTTAACTTTTAGCGTTATGGCTCAAAACACCTTAATTTATGATTATTCTTTTAAAAGTATTGATGGTGAAACTATTTCACTCAAACAATTTAAAGGTAAAAAAATATTATTCGTGAATGTTGCTTCAAAGTGCGGTTTTACTGGGCAATATGAGCAACTTCAGGAGTTACATGAGAAATATGGAGACAAGTTGGTGCTGATTGGTTTTCCTTGTGATCAATTTGGAGGTCAAGAACCAGGTTCTGAAGAGGAAATTAAAGGATTTTGTCAGAAGAATTACGGCGTAGAGTTTTTAATGGCTTCGAAGATTAATGTTAAAGGTAAAGAACAACACCTAATTTATCAATGGTTGACACAAGAAGCACTAAACAATATTGAGGATAGCAACGTAGCATGGAACTTTTCTAAGTACCTGATTGACGAAAATGGAAGCTACATTAAACACTTTAAATCAAAAGTAAACCCAATGTCTGCGGAAATTACTGACTATTTAAAGTAATGTGATAAAGGAGTTATTTATTAAACCTTTATTCATTTTTAGATTTGTGAAAAAAAAAGTACCTTTAGGTTAATTAATTTAGACTTATGATACTTTTAAAAATTACAACTTTTCTTTTCTTTCTTTCTTTCATTGCAACAACGACTTTTGCTCAACAAACAATCAATGCATCCATCACTCATGATGGAATACAACGGAGTTACATTTTGTATGTCCCTGCTAATTACACCGGTAATTCTGCAGTCCCTTTACTCTTTAATTTTCATGGATATGGAAGGAATGCGAATGAACAAATGTGGTATGGCGACTTTAGACCTATAGCTGACACTGCCGATTTTATTATAGTTCATCCTCAAGGGACAATTGACGCTAATGGGGCAACACATTTTAACGTTGGTTGGGGAGGAAGTAATATTGATGATGTTGATTTTACATCTGCCTTAATTGACTCATTACTGTTGGAGTATGTAATTGATGAAGAACGCATATATTCAACCGGAATGTCTAATGGTGGTTTTATGAGTTTTTTATTGGCTTGTGAATTAAGCAGTCGTATAGCTGCAATTGGTTCAGTCACTGGCTCAGCATTACCTGCAACGCTAAACTCATGCAGCGCATCTCTCCCGACACCAGTACTTCAAATTCATGGCACTGCAGACCCTACAGTTCCTTATAATGGAGCAGCAGGATGGACGGAACCAATTGGATCATTAGTAAGTTATTGGGTTAATTTCAATAATTGTGACGCAGCTCCTCAAGTAGTTGCAATGCCAGATATTTCTCCATCAGATGGCAGTACAGTTGAAAAAATAACCTATATAAATGGCTATAATTGCAATGAAGTAGTGCATTACAAAGTAACTAATGGTGCTCATACATGGCCAGGAACGATTTTCACTTCAACTGGAACTAATCAAGACATCAATGCGTCCGTTGAAGTTTGGAATTTTGTTTCTAGGTATACTATTAATGGCTTAATCAATTGTCCAAGTCTTGATCTATTGGATGAAAAAATAAAACGCTTCAATGTATTCCCTAACCCTTCAGTTAATGGAGTTTTTAAAGTAGAAATGACTGAAGAAATAAATTCAATGCAATTATTTGATTTACAAGGAAGAAAACTTAACGTACCTATTGACATAAAAAACAAAACAATTGATGGAACTAGTCTTGCTGAGGGTAAATACTTACTTCAGATAGAAACGAAACAGTCCATCTTAACTAAAGAAATAATTATCTTGTAATTGAAAGATCAAAGCAGACATCTATTCAACAATTATCACATCTCGCTTCGCGAATATTTTCTGATCGAATTCAAAATCAATTCGACCGACGTTAATTCCTGCCCAACCTACTTGGTTTATTAAAACGGTCTCACCAATAAGATTTTTTTCTTCCGTTGGTTTTTCTAGAAAAGTATGTGTGTGTCCACCAATAATTAGGTGAATGTTTTTTGTTTTTTGGGCTAAAACCTTATCCGAGACTTTATCTGATTTATATTCATAACCTAAATGCGAAAGACAAATAACCAAATCACATCCTTGTCTTTTTAATTCTGCAGCTCTATCATTTGCAATATCGATAGGATTGTTGTAAACAGATTCTCCATATTTCACATCAGGAACCAAACCTTTCATTTCAACGCCAACGCCAAAAACTCCGACTTTGACCTCTCCTTTTTGAATGATCGTTGAACTTTGAGTATGTCCATCTATTGGGGTGTTTTTAAAGTCATAATTAGAACAAACAAAAGGGAAATCTGCAAATTGTCGTGCCTTAACAAAACCTTCTAATCCACCATCAAAATCATGATTACCCATTGTTGCTACATCATAGCCAAGTTTCGACATTAGCTTCATCTCTAATACTCCACCGAATTTGTTAAAATACGGTGTTCCTTGAAAAATATCTCCCGCATCTAACAATAGAACTGAATCTTCTTCTTTCCTAACCTTCTGAATTAATTCAAACCGTCTTGCTACACCACCTTTGCCTGGGTATTTCGAATGATTCTCAGGAAAAGGATCAATGTTTGAATGAGTGTCATTCGTGTGAAGGATAGTAAGTTTCGTTGTCTTGGGTTTTGCTAAAGTAACTTGTCCAACTAATGACGGAGCACATAAAACACCACCTGAAACTATCACTGAATTCCTAACAAAATTTCTTCTATTCATCATTCAATTATTATTCGTTGTTCGTTGTTCCAAATTAAAGTACCTTGCTTTTCTGCAGCAAAAATCATTACATCTCTTAGTAACTCTCCTGCATAAGTTGTACTAATTCTATCTTCAAAGAAATTCATATTATCGCCTCCATTCATTAAATAATCAGAAGTCACTACAAAAAATGACGAGTGGCTTTCCTTAGGGACATTTAAAAATGATATTTTTCCTTGCTTCAAAAAAGCGCCAGCAATTGGCTCTCCATTTCTACTTATAAGATATTCTTCTATTTTCCCCAAGGAAGGCATTGGAAGCTCAACAATAACTATCTCGTTGTCAAAAGGCATCAGCTTGAAAATATCTCCCAAAGTCACATCTCCCTTAGAAATTGAATTCCTTAACCCTCCCCAATTTAATAAACAAAATGAAGGTATTGAATTATCCATTTTATCTAATTGTGAATTGTAAATCACATCAGTTGACCAATTATTTAAAGCTCCGTTTGGCTTGCCTTTATCAAAACCCTTTGGTGCTACAGCAATGATCTCAAGCATTTCTTTATTTAACTCTGAACGATAAGGACTAATTAAACTATCAATAGAATTAAATTGTTCATACTCTTTTGTAATTGGAATTTGAACATTCTCGAAAGTTAGGGTATTAACAGAAGAGCAGGCCAAAAGACCTGCTCCACAAATTAATAATGTCATAACGGTTAATCTCACTCAATAATAATTTTCTTTTGTGCAGAACCATTCACTGTATTCACTTTAATAAAGTAAGTGCCCGGATTTAATTCTTTCACATTAACATCAACAGAAGATATATTTAGGTCTGAAACTGAAAGAACAGTTCTACCTTGCATATCAATCAAAGTATAACTAATAATCAATCCATTAGTAGAAATGTTAACTTCTTCTGATGCTGGAACTGGATAAATAGTAAATTCATTCTTATCAATTGATTGAATACCCACTGAAGCACAATCACTTGACAGATATGTATTGTTATCAAAATTTATGTGACACCCAAACACGACAGAATCAATAAATGGGTTTCTGTTTCCTTGAATGCTGTATATATACTCATGACGAGCAATCTCGTAATTATCAGGAAGATCATTTAAGTGCCATTCTTTTAACACATCTTGATCTTGATCTGTAGCATCATTATCACCATTCAAATTGAATCCGTATGTTACTGCCATATACATTATTGCTCTTGCTGCATTACCTTTTTGACTATCTCTTGGCTCATAAACAAGCATTCCATTGTTATCCAAACCAAGTGTTCCTTCTAAATAAGACGATGTAACAGCACCCGTAACTATCCCTAATGGATGATTACTTCTTGGTATATTGGCCGCATTTAAATTTGTAGGGTATAAGTTGTGCTGATCTGTATATTCAGGCTGCTCTGGACTATCAGCCGGGTAAGAATGCATCCAAGTATGAGGCATTGTATGCTCTCTACTATAACCTGTTTCACTCCAATCAAAAGGATCATTAAAAATATAATTCTCACCTGAGTAAGCACAAGTGACTACCGATTGACCACCGATAGTATCTCTGATTTCAAAGTCAGACATTATCGTTTGCTTGTATAAGAAATAGGAAATAAATGTATGTGGATTAACCAATGTCACTAAATCAGAAACTAAAGAGGTCGATTGAGAATTAATGGCTCCATAGTATGATCCAATATTAGAACCTAAACTCGCCGTTGTACCAGATAAAGGAGCGACGGTTAAATAATTTTCAAAACCACCTTGACCATTAAAAGCATAAACTACAAAATTGTAATCTTCATTTGCAATAACACCTCTAGGTGTAAAAGACGTTCCCGCACCTATATAAGCTACAGTTGCGTTACCAATAACATCTCCTCGTAAATATGTTGATCCATCAATGGGTGCGTCAGTAATAGCGGCTCCTTTATTCCATAAAACAACATATTTGCTTGCACCAGTACCCGCTGTATATTGACCAGCTAAAGTATAGGCCTCTACAATTGGAAAAGTTAAAGCAGATGGATTTGCAATCGGCTCTGTCGCTAGATTATCAGTTCCAGCCCCCTCAAAGTTTATAATATATGGATTTTCATCAGTATCATTTGAACCAATTTCAATTGCAGCAAAATGTGATCCTAGCCCTGAAGCAGCATAGTTAATCACAAAAGACTGAGAAGAACTAGCAGCTATACTGAGAGGGGCAATATCGGTAGAAAAGTCGCCTGCATTAACACCCGTGAAATTAGCACCCGAAAGTACCAAATCTGTTGATCCTAAATTTTCGATAGTTACATTCGTAACAGCAGAATTTCCAACAAAATAATTTCCATTATTTAAAACAGTTGCTCCCTCTAACAACACGTTTATTTCATACAAAGGCGCAACATATGGAACAATATCATTTAAATCTCTAAGAACAATTTGATAATTTGTATTGAATTGACCAACGAGACCCGTAATAGTAACTGGACCACTTGGGATAAAAGTTCCTGCTATATTAGTTGTACCATTAATTCTAACATCTAAGGTGTTAACACCGTCAGAAACCTGAACAGTGCTGTTACCTCCCGCAAAGTTGCCTCCTGCAGTAAACGTGACATTTTGTATTTCAACCAATTGAGACTCTAAAGCTTCATCAACTGTAGGAATTGGAATTTGCAAAGGTGATGGCTGAACTATTGCTTGACCATGATTCACCATAGTTGCTACAGTTGAAATTTCCAGTAAACCTGAAAACTCAATAAGCGGTCCAGTGATTGTCACTGAATCTCCCCTATTTGCTCCTGTAACTGGCCCGCCATATCCAGCAATACCAGCAGTAACATCCTGCATGTATCGAATACTTCCGAGTTCAGCTCCATTTGTAACAACCCCAGTAACTGACACTGTTTGACCTAAACCATAAGTCCTGGCATCAGCTATATTTGCTTGGGCTCTAAGTCCATTTACAGTCAAAATGATGACTCCAATTAAAAATACTTTTTTCATAATTATTAATTTTTAGTTTGTGGATTAAAATTGAAAACCGACTGAAACATTGAATCGAACACCCTGTCCAATAAAAACGCCAGCGGAATTGGCATCGAAGTTAGTTCCGTTTTGATTCGTTCGAGCATCTGAGATATATAATGAATTCAATGCGTTAAAAACATTTGCCCTAAAGTTAAGACTACTTTTCTCAAACCGAACTCTATAACCTGCGTGTAAACTCATTAAGCCATAAGATGGAATTAACCAAGACTCTTTACCTCCATTTTCTCCTGTTAAAGTAAAAGGATCGAAATTACTATAGTATCTATCAAAATAAGTGTATTTCAATTTAACATATCCGTTCTTTACAAAACCATATCGAACACTTGCAGCATAAGTTGATTGGGCAGCATCTCCAACATGAACTCCTTTTGCATCAAATTCAATTTCAGTTCCCAAAACATCTAAAATTTCTGATGATTGCCATGTCCAATCACCGACACTTACCATCCCTTCTAATGTCAATTTTTTATGCACTCTGTAAGAAACGTCAACCTCTACCCCCATATGCAAGGCGTCCATTCCATTAACATTTGCGGTTACAAATTCTGTTGGATCATCTGGATCTGGAACCTTTACACCAAAAGGAAATGGCTTGTTTTTCCAAGAGGTATAATATCCATTTGCATTTAGACTGACTTTTTTACTTCTAAACCCATAACCAGCCTCGAAAGCTGTAATGTTTTCATTTAATATTTCCTCGAAAAAAGTATTTGTTGTATTGTCTACTACATTACTAAACTGAGGCGTTCTACTCAAGTAACCAACATTGACAAAAATGTTTGATTTTTCAGTCACATTGAAGTTTGCACCAGCCTTAACTGTTCCTCCGAGCTTTGATTTCCAACCAGTGTTATTGTATTCTAAATCACTAGACTCTGTTGTGTATGTATTTCCATTCAACATAACGGTATCTTCATATCCAATTTCAACTAGAGAATCTCCAACTAAAACATTTTTCTTTCTAAAATAATCTACCCCTTGATATGACGCTGAAACTCCTGAAACATTCAAAAACGCCGTCCATCTCTCATCAGAATATTCGGCTTGACCGAATCCACCAGCCCATTGAACAAAACCATCTCTATGATTTTGGTAAGGTTTGGCCGCATCTGATAATTTATCTCCGACAACCATCATTGGTGTTGCAGCGTTCTGATTAGTTTGACTTATAAAATAATCTCCTCCTAACAAATCAACGACTTCAGTATAATGTGTCCCTTTGTACCATCTATAATCTAAACCTCCAGCTATATTCCATTTTTCATTTGCCTTGTAATCAAACTGTGATAAACCTCCAATCCACATGTGATTATTCACTGAAGCAGAAAGAATTTGAGAAGATTTCAATAAAGTAGGGTCAAATGAAGAATCAGCTGTCGAATAGGTATTCCCAAACTGCGTAATCCACTTATTATTATATTCAATAACATCCCAGTCGATTTGGCCTTCGTCATCTCTAATAATTGTGGAAGAGGAGCCAAAGTATCTTTGTCCTCCACCTCTTCCGATAGAGACATAAGCGATATTCGACCAAGATAATTTATCATTAATTTTCCAGAAATCTTTAAGCGTTATCTGCGGTTTGTGATAATAGTTTAACCGCTCATTTTTAACAGTTTTTTCACCTGTCTCAGCATCTGTTGAATAACCCCAGTGTTGATTATATCTGCTTCCATTATCCGCATTGACTGTATCAAAATCAGTTACGCCTAATTTAGATGCATAATCTGTATCCCAATATTCTATTTGCTGATTATACGATCGTTGACCATGCTGTTGAGGGGCACCAAAACCACTCAGAGAAATGACATGTTTTTTAATTTTCTTTTGAACTTTTAAATAATAGAAAGCTCCTTGTGTATTCAAGCCATCAACCCATCCTTGACCTTGCTTATAAGATCCTGAAAATAGGACACCCCAACCATTTTTTAATGTTCCCGATTTATATGATAAAGAAGTTCTTAAAAAATTTCCTGAACCGTATTCTTGTCGTGCTTTAATTTCTCTTTTTCCGCCGGTGTTATCTGTCAAAATATTCATTGTACCACCAACAGATGGCATGGCCAATTTTGTTGCTCCCAAACCTCTTTGCACTTGAATTTGAGAAGTAATTGCGTCTAAACCAAACCAATTTGACCAATACACCCATCCGTTTTCCATATCATTGACTGGAACACCATCAATCATTACACCAACATTTCGCTGACTGAATCCGCGAATTGTAATTCTAGCATCTCCATCTCCTCCTCCTTGCTGAGTAGCATGAACACCTGGTTTTGAATTAAGTATCATTGGCAAATCTTGAGACCCTAGCTCTTCACTCAATTCTCTCTTACCAATTGTAGTTACTGCAACTGGGGTTTTACGATCTTGAGCCAAATTCCCAATCACTTTCATTTCATCAATTTCTTGGCTACTTCCTAAAAGAATGTCAAAATTAAATTCTGACTTATCCACATTGATTTCGAAATACATTGTGTCAAATGACAACATTGTAATTACCATTTGATATTTACCAAAAGGAACTTCATTGATCGTATAGCGACCATCAAAATCAGACAGTGCTCTCAAGCTAGAAGATAATGTTACTTTTGCCCCGATCACAGATTGATTTATTGAATTATCTGTAACGATTCCAAAAACCGTTGCCGTTTGTGAAAATGATGTTACTGTCAAAAAGAAAGTAAGTAATAGTAAAATTGATTTCATGAAATTAGTCAAAAAAAGAGGCCGATTAAAACTAAACGACCTCTTTATAATTAAAATATAAATTTAATTCTTATTTAATAATTGCTCTCTTTGTAACTACTGTGCCATTGGCGTCAGTCAATTTCACAAAGTAAACACCTCTAAGATTATTCATTGCGAAATTCACAACAGATTTCGTGTTATTATTAATTGTTTGAACATTTTGTCCTAGAGAATTAATAACAGAAACTGTTTCAAAATTTTCAATTCCTTTAACAGAGAAAACTCCATTTGAAGGGTTTGGGTAAATTGAAACACTAGATTCATTAATTTCAGAAACTGAACCTGCATTACAATCGCAGTCATGAGTCCCTAAAGAAGCCCAGTTACCTACTTCAATTCCTCCATCCATTATTGTCGGAGGTATTGAATCATATTCTAACAAAGCATTGAAATCATCTCCAGGGATAACATCTCCTTGATATATGTATGCCTTTCTAATTAATGAATGATCCTTAGTTAAATAATCTCCTGCAGAATCATCATATGGTGCAACCGACGTCCAAGATACTCCTGGATCTTGACCAAGTTTACCAAAGAAGTCAACTAAGATTGTAGTTCCCGACTTCGTTAATGCAATACCATCATCTCCATTCCAATACCAACATGGAGATGTTGCGTAAACTGGGCTATACCATGCATCTGCCTTCGCAGCCAAATCATCCCATACTGGAGCTTCATTTCCTGTTCCATTTTGATCCTGCTTATCGACAACACCTACATGAGTTGAATACGGCGCAATCATTCCTACTAACTGAACAGTATATGAAGCCGCTGGCGCCGTAGTACCGCCAGAATAACGAGTTATTTCATAGTTGCTT
The DNA here is from genome assembly GCA_905480355.1 of uncultured Flavobacteriales bacterium. Taxonomy (GTDB): domain Bacteria; phylum Bacteroidota; class Bacteroidia; order Flavobacteriales_D; family Crocinitomicaceae; genus UBA4466. Next base: position 10,837 of record CAJQQA010000093.1, read on the forward strand.
AAATCAATAGTACTTGCAGTTGGGTTATAAATTTCCAAAGCTTTGTTATTTCCATAACCTTCCACATATTCAGAAATAAATAAATCTGAACAATCTTGAGCGAAAGTCATTGATGAAATAATAGTTGTTAAAACAAGTAATGTTTTTTTCATAATTAATAATGTTTTGTTGATAAAAATGATTTCAGAAGCTAAACGAATAAATATTAAAAAGTGTAGAAAATTTAATAAACTGTTCTACTCACCCACTAATTTACGTCATTTTAAATAATCGTTTTTCTGTTAATCAATGCTAAGGTTTTGGCAAGAATTGCCTCTAGGACGACATAGCAATGAGTTGCCACAAATATA
>CAJQQA010000094.1 GCA_905480355.1 uncultured Flavobacteriales bacterium
CCAATTAAATTAATAAAAAATGTCAGGAGGAAAAGAAACACCACGGCAAAAGATGATCGGTATGATGTACTTAGTACTTACCGCTCTTTTGGCCTTGAACGTATCTAAATCAATCCTTGATGCATTTGTTGCAATCGAGGAAAACACACAAAAAGCAAACATTGTTCAGTTCGATAGAGGAACTGGCTTTATTGCTGATGTTGTTGAAGAAAGATCTTCAACGAAAGAGGATGCCGAAAACCAACCAAAAATCGTAAAATTAGACTATGTGCTTAAACAGATGGCTCTAATTGATGACGAAGCTTCTAAAATGATTGCTTCTATCGATGAATTAAAAATTGAAATTCTTAAGAAAAGTGGCGAGGCAACAGAAACTGCAGCAGATAAAGATGAAGAATTTATTCTTTGGGTAAAAGCAGATCCGAAAAAAGCACTACCATCTCGATTGAATTTAATGGCTGTGCAAGCAAAGGATCAATATGATGTTCCTATGTACGAGATAATTGGTGAAGACATCAAAAATCCATCCGGTTCAGGCGTTAAATTATGGAAAGATTTTAATGACTACAGAAATAACCTTGTTGAATTAGTTGGCTCATATGATTGGAATGGTAAACCTTTTGTTTTTAAAGCGGAGGATATCAATGAGTATGAAAACAATGCAGATTTGATAAAACAAGTTACGGCTATGGTTGATAAGCAAAAGAACAGCATCAGTAAAGATGACCGTCAAACGCTAATTGACATCTACCTAGGTATGACTAAAAAAGAGAAAAATGAAGTGCATGGAGAGTCTGGTGTTCACTGGATTGGTCAAACATTTGATCATTCTCCTTTGGTTGCTGCTGTAGCTTCTTTATCTTCAATGCAGCAAGATGTTCTATCTGCAAGAGCTTTAGCTTTATCACATTGGAAATCAAAAGTTTCTACTGGAGAATATAGCTTTAACAAGATTGCACCTTTGGCTTACGGGCCTGCTGTTGTTAATTCTGGAGATTCAATTGAGCTTCAAGTAATGATGGCTGCTTTTGATTCAGAGAATCAACCGAAAGTCACTTTAGACGAAGGGTTTGAAGGAGCTGAGATAGTTTACCCTGGAAATGGACAAGGATTTGTCCGTTTAAGAGCTGGTGGTTCAACAATGTCGCTTAGTGGTACTGTTGCTATTAAAAATAAATCTGGTGCTACGAAGAAAGAGAATTGGACGCATGAAATAATTATCATGAAGCCACAAGGTGCTATTGAATTACCTGAAATGAATATGCTATACAGAGGTTACGCAAATAAAGTAGAAGCAACAGCGTCTGGTTATGATCAAACTCGTTTGAGTGCTTCTGGAGCTTCTTTAACGAAGTCTGGAACTGGATGGATTGCAAGGCCAACTGGTAGAGCGAGAACGGCTTACTTATCGGTATCAGGTGTGAATACAGCAACTGGTAAATCGGTTTCTTTGAAGAGGGTAGAATATAGAGTTAGTAACTTGCCTGATCCAGAATTGTATTGGGGTGGTTCTAAGTCGGGTACAAAAGCAAACAGAAGAAATACATCGTTATTTGCAAAGTATCCACCTGAAATTCCATTAAATGCAACTTTTAAAGTAGTAGGATGGGAATGTACAATCCCTGGAGCCCCTGGTAGACCACCAACAGGATCAGGAAGTAACATTTCTGGTGCAACTTCGTTAATAATGCAAGCGAGACCCGGAATGACTGTAAGTTTTATTGCGACGGTAGTTGGTCCTGACGGCATTCGCAGAAAGAAAGCTGGAGCTTTTAAAATATAAAATTTAGGATTATGAGAAGTTTAATTTATTCAATAGTTGCCGTGGCGGTCTTAGGATCATCTACAGCAATTGCTCAACCGGAAGGTATCAGCGGGGGTCCCGTAAATGTACCAACTGAAGGAATTATTGATGGTGTGTTTATTCAAGAGCATATTCCAACAAAAAGAATGATTCCTTATGAGCACGTGAGAGAGGCAGATGTGATTTGGAGCAGAAGAGTATTTGAATATATTGACTTGCGTGAGAAAATTAATCACACAATGTACTATCCGATGGATGAAATTACCATGGCAGGTACGTGGGTTAAAAATGCAACTCGATGGAGTCTTTGGACAGTCATCAGAACGCATATTATCAACGGTGATTTAAGAGTTTTCTATCCTTATAATCCATTCAATAAATTTGGAGAAAAGGATGGGTATCAATTAAAATATCCAGTTGAGCTACAACCAGGTTTGACTTACGAAACTGATTCTAATTACCGTGGCGAAATGGTTTATCTCTTAGGTAGTTTAGGTCCTCAAAGTGATATCCCAGAAGTGGATGATGAAGGTTATAATATTGAAATAACATTACCAGATGGTTCTATTAGTTTCAAATATCCACCACAAGATACAATCTGGTATACCTCTAAAGATATTATTCAATATAGAATAAAAGAAGATTGGTTCTTTGACAAACAAAGATCAGTGTTAGATGTTAGAATTTTAGCTTTAGCACCTGTTGTTTACGACATGCAAATTGATGCACAAGGCGTGACAAGTATTGGTGGAATGAAAGAATTGTTCTGGTTGTATTTCCCACATTGCCGATTTGTATTCAATAATTATTTTGTTTATAATGAAAGTAATGATGCTCAATGGATGAGCTTCGATGATTTGTTTTGGAAACGTAGATTTAACTCTGTTATTTATAAAGAGAGTAATATTCACGACAGAATGATAGAGTCATACCAAATTGGTGCTGATGCACTTTTTGAGTCACAAAGAATTACAAACGAAATTAGAAATATCGAACACGATGTTTGGTCGTTCTAAATAAATTTATACTTTTTGAAAGTCCTTTGCAGAAATGCAAAGGACTTTTTTTGTGTTACAACTATCGGGTGACAACTTCTTTCTCTTATCTTTGCGCATGATTAATTTAGAAAAGTTGGCGGTACACCTACCTCAAGGGTACCTTTTTAAGGATATTAGCTTACAAATCAACAAAGGTGATAAGATAGGTTTGGTAGGTAAAAATGGCGCCGGTAAATCAACTCTTTTAAAATTAATTGCAAAGGTTGATAAACCTTCTGAAGGAAAGATTCACCAACCTACAGGAACAACAATAGGTTTTCTTACTCAAGACATTAAAATCGATTCAACCAAATCTGTATTTGAATATTTAAATAGTTCAAATTTACTTCTAACAAATATTAATACTCGAATCAATTCAATTAATGTCGAGTTAGTTGAACGTACGGATTATGAATCGGACTCTTATTTAGAACTTCTAAATGAATTAAGCGATTTAAACGATGAGTTTAATGTGAATGAAGGATTCTTATGGGAAGAACGGATTTCGACTACTTTGAAAGGTTTAGGGTTTAATGATAAGGAATTAGGAATGAGTCTTCAAACCTTCTCTGGAGGATGGAAAATGCGTGCTGAACTTGCAAAAATACTCGTAAATAACCCAGATATAGTTCTACTTGATGAACCTACAAATCACTTGGATATTATTTCTATAAGTTGGCTTGAATCTTATTTAAGAACTTTTGAAGGGGCGGTAGTCGTTATTTCGCATGATAGACTATTCTTGGACAATGTGACAAAGAGAACACTTGAAATTTCACAGAATAGAGTTTTGGACTTTGCTTGTTCGTATTCTAAATATAAAGTCCTCAGGGCAGAAGAGTTAGAACGTCTCACTGGTGCGCAAAAGCAACAGGAAAAAGAAATTAAACATTCTGAAGAATTAATTAATAAGTTTCGCGCGAAAAAGAACAAAGCTGCCTTTGCTCAATCTCTTATTAAGAAACTTGAAAAAACTGAACGTATTGTAGTCGATAACGATGAAATAACTGGAATGAAAATAGATTTTCCATTGAGTGTTCAGCCTGGTAAGTGGGTCTTAGACATGAAAGATATGGGAAAAACTTATGGAGATAAGTTGTTGTTTGAGGGAGTGAATTTAACCGTAGGTCGTGGTGAGAAAATTGCATTATTAGGTGCTAATGGTACAGGTAAATCTACTTTGCTAAAGCGTATAATGAACGATTTAAAAGGTGATGGAACTGTGGAGTATGGGCATAATGTTAATATTACTTACTTTGCTCAAGATCAAGCTGAGTCTTTGGATACTTCAAAGACCGTATTTGAAACGGTAGATGATATAGCAAAAGGTGAAATAAGAAAGGGACTTCGAAAAACACTTGGAGCATTTTTATTTAGAGGTGAGGATGTAGATAAGAAAGTCGCTATTTTGTCCGGTGGAGAAAGAACTAGATTAGCTTTATGTCAATTGTTATTAAGCCCTTCGAATTTTTTGATTTTGGATGAGCCCACAAATCACCTTGACATTCAAAGTAAGGAGATATTGAAAGCTGCACTTAAGAATTATCAAGGTACTTTTATCGTGGTATCCCATGACCGTGAATTTTTAGAAAATCTTACGAACAGGATTTGGGATATTGAAAATCAAAGCTTAAAAGTGCACCATTTTGGAGTTAAAGATTTTCTAAAAAGAAAAATGGCTTTGATACAACCTATTAAGGACATAAAGAAGTCTAAGCCTTTAAACGTTGAGACTTCTAAAGTAGTTTCTGACAGTACCCTTTCATATAATGAAAAGAAAGAGCTAAAACGTCAAAAAAACAAATGGAGAAATCAAATATCTTCTTCTGAGAAAAACATAGAGCGATTGGAAAGAAACATCTTAGCAATGGATAAACAAATGGAGACTTTGGATTATTCAGACACACATAAATCGAATAAAATTTTGGCAGATTACGAAATACTCAAAAAAGAATTGGATGAGCAAATGAGTATCTGGGAATCAGCTACGTTAGAATTAGACGCAAATTAGAGCTTAAAAGCAATAACGATTCTCTTCGATTAATTTTGATGCAATTAATTGACGTGCCTCTTTCGGATTAAATGGTACTGTTTTCGTAAAGCGTTTTAATCCCATCAGCATCATGCGAAGTTCATCCCCCTCCGTAAACGAATTAAGTGCATCCTTACCTGTTTTTTTGATTTTATCTGCAATGTCGTAAAAATAGGTCTGGACCATAGCAATTTGCTCTTTGCAATTCTCTTCACCTGAATTATTAACCATTTGTTGAACGCGCAATAGACTAGATTCAGCATTATATGTCCAAATTGCCATGTCAGAGATATTCATTAGAACTTCTTGCTCTTTAGAGAGTGTTTGCATTAATTTTTGCACTGCTGCTCCGGCAACCATCAAAATTGTTTTTTTGAAGCCTGTCAACATACGCTGTTCAGCTTCTAATATTCCAGTTGGAATGTCTGACATTTCGGGAATACTCATTAATTCATTGGCAACAGTCATCGCTGGCCCCATTAAGTCTAATTCACCTTTCATGGCTCGTTTCAGAATCATATCTACAGTGAGTAAACGATTAATTTCATTTGTTCCTTCGAAAATGCGATTTATTCTAGAATCTCGATAAGCTCTTTCTACATAAGACTCAGCAGAGTAACCCATTCCACCAAAAATTTGAACGGCCTCATCAACGACATAATCGAGTGCTTCTGAACCTGCAACTTTAAGCATTGCACATTCTGGGGCAAACAACTCAATTCCTTTTAAAGTAGCTTCTTCTTTTGACATCCCTTTTGCAATGTAATCAAGAATAGCGTCGTCAATATTCTGACCAGCTCGATAAATTGCTGATTCTACAACAAATGTTTGGATGGTCTGCTCTGCCAATTTGTATCGAATCGCTCCATATTTTGAAATTTCTCTCCCAAATTGTTTGCGTTCGTTTGCGTAGATCACAGAATCAGTAATAGCTGCTTTAGCGCCTCCCATTACAGCTGCACCCAGTTTTATTCGCCCAATGTTTAATATGTTTAATGCAATTTTGAAACCATTTTCACGAGTAGAAAGTAGATTCTCAGCAGGAACTTTGACATTGTTAAAAAATACTTGACGCGTCGAAGAGCCTTTTATTCCCATTTTCTTCTCTTCAGGATTCAAATTAATCCCATCGCTATCAGCTTCAACAAGAAATGCTGAAAGATTTTTATCGTCGTCTATTTTCGCGAAAACGGTAAAAAAATTAGCGAATCCAGCATTTGTAATCCACATTTTTTGTCCGTTCAGAACGTAATGACTTCCATCTTCAGTAAGCACTGCTTTTGTCTTTCCAGCATTAGCGTCAGAACCAGCTCCAGGCTCTGTTAAGCAATAAGCTGCTTTCCATTGTCCTGAGGCTAGCTTAGGAATGTATTTTTTCTTCTGCGCATCATTCCCATAATACAGCAGAGGTAAAGTTCCAATACCAGTATGAGCGCTGTAGGCTACAGAAAAAGAAAAGCCATGGGCAAGTTTCTCAGTTGTCAAGAGCGAAGTTTTAAAGTCAACTCCCATTCCTCCTAATTCTTCTGGAACTGACATTCCAATTAAACCTAATTCTCCAGCTTTCTCTAGAAGAGATGACATTAATCCTTCTTCCATGCTGTCTATTCGATCTAAATTTGGTAAAACTTCTGCGCTAATGAAGTCTTCACACATCGATGCTATCATATTTTGTTCTTCCGTCCAGTTTTCCGGTGTGAATATTTCTGAAGGTTGTGTGTCACGAATAATAAATTCGCCACCTTTAATTGGATTAGGGTTATTCTCGGTCATACTCTTTTATTAAAAATTCATTTGGCGCAATTTAGAAAAAAAATACTACATATTATGCATGCACATTAAAAATATTATCATTCTTTCTATCTTCTTTGATTTCTTCATTATATTCCTCCAACTTTCTTTACCTTTGACCCTTAAATTAAATTCATTTATGAGATCATTTGAAAATCAAATTTTAGAAGGCATTCCTTCCGATATTCCTACATTGAAGGAAGTTGAAAGTGGTATTAATCATGCTCCTAAGAGGAAACAAATTTTAACGAAAGAAGAACGTAAACTAGCATTGCAAAATGCACTACGTTATTTCCCTGCGAGTCAGCACGTTAAATTGGCAATCGAATTCTTAAATGAATTGAACGAATATGGACGAATTTACATGCATAGGTATCGTCCAGATTATAAAATGTATGCACGACCAATAGAAGAATATCCTGGAAAGTGCGAGCAAGCTAAAGCAATAATGTTAATGATTCAAAATAATTTGGATTATGCTATTGCTCAGCATCCTCATGAACTAATTACATACGGCGGAAATGGAGCTGTATTCCAGAATTGGATTCAATACAGATTAACCATGAAGTATTTGGCTGAAATGTCAGATGAGCAAACACTGGTTATGTATTCTGGACACCCAATGGGATTGTTTCCTTCTCATAAAGACGCACCAAGAGTTGTAGTTACAAATGGTATGATGATTCCGAATTATTCTAAACCTGATGATTGGGAGAAGTTTAATGCTTTAGGAGTAACGCAATATGGTCAAATGACTGCTGGTTCATATATGTATATCGGACCTCAAGGAATTGTTCATGGTACAACCATCACTTTATTGAACGCAGGTAGAAAAATTGCAAAGAATGATGAAGGTCTTGCAGGAAAACTATTTTTAACAGCGGGTCTTGGAGGAATGTCCGGTGCACAGCCAAAAGCAGGCAATATTGCTGGATGCATTTCGGTAACAGCTGAGATCAATTCCAAAGCAGTTGAAACTCGCTTTTCACAAGGTTGGGTTGATGAAGTGATTAAAGATGTGAATGTGCTTTGTTCACGTGTTAAATTGGCAAAAGAAAATAAAGAAGTAGTTTCCATCGCCTTTGAAGGAAATATCGTTAACGTTTGGGAAGCTTTTGATCGAGAGAATGTCTTCGTAGACTTAGGTTCTGATCAGACTTCCTTGCATAATCCATGGGCTGGAGGATATTACCCAGTTGATATGACTTTGGATGAGTCAAATGAAATGATGGCAAATAATCCTGACGCGTTTAAAAAACAAATTCAGACGACCTTAATTCGCCATGCAGCTGCTGTTAATAGGCACACCACTAAGGGGACCTATTTCTTTGATTATGGCAATGCATTTTTATTAGAAGCCTCTAGAGCTGGTGCCGATATCATGGCGGAGAATGGTATTGATTTTAGATACCCATCTTATGTGCAAGATATTATGGGGCCGATGTGCTTTGATTATGGTTTCGGTCCATTTAGATGGGTTTGTGCTTCTGGAAAATCGGAAGATCTTCAAAAAACAGACGAAATTGCTTGTGCAGTTTTAGAAGAAATAATTATAAATAGTCCTCAAGAAATACAACAGCAAATGTTGGATAATATCCAATGGATTAAAGGAGCAAGAGAGAATAAGTTAGTGGTAGGTTCTCAAGCGAGAATTTTATACGCTGATGCTGAAGGACGTATGAAAATTGCGAAAGCATTTAATGATGCGATAGCAAATAATGAGATTGGAAGTATAGTCTTAGGTCGTGACCATCATGATGTTTCTGGTACTGATTCTCCATATAGAGAAACGTCAAATATTTATGACGGCTCAAGGTTTACAGCGGATATGGCAATTCAAAATGTAATTGGGGATAGTTTTCGAGGAGCAACTTGGGTTTCCATTCACAACGGCGGAGGTGTAGGTTGGGGTGAAGTAACAAACGGTGGTTTTGGAATGTTATTGGATGGTTCTACTGATGCAGAAAGAAGACTAAAATCAATGCTTCATTGGGATGTTAATAATGGTATTTCAAGAAGAAGTTGGGCTAGAAATGAAGGTGCGATGTATGCAATTAAACGCGCAATGGAAATTGAGCCAAATCTTAAAGTAACTGTTCCAGTAATAGTTGCTGATGATGTTTTAGACGATTTATTTTAGATTGAATCTTTAGTCATTATTTATCCGACTAACCTCAATTCTTCAATCGATGAATAATACAAATAACACTTTACATTTGGATAACTCATGTCTTCAAGAACATCTTTGTAGCCAATAATTTGCTTAATATCCTTATTTTCTGGTAATCCTGTCTTATAATCAATAATGATTGTTTCATTCTCTTTTACAATTATTTTGTCAGGAATTACAACAGTGTTTTCATCTACGAGAATTGCTTGTTCATTGAGAACCATTTTTTTATCAGAAAATAAATCTTGATAATCACTCGAGTTAATTAATCGAGATAACTTAACCTTAAGTTCAGAAGCGTTTATTTTTTCTATTTCACCAGATTTAATTCCATTTTCTAGAATTTGATCTAAATCATCGATATGTTCAATTCTACTTGCTAACAAATGGAATTGTATTCCAAACTGCATTTCTTTACTCAGGTAATCTGAAAGTCCAAGCCTAGAATGATCCTGCAGCGAAATGTCAGGGAACCATAAATTATCTTTCACATTTTTGGGTTCGAATAAAATACTTTTGCTTGAATAATCAAGTCTTTGCTCTCTTTTTCTACTGCCCAAATTTATGTTCAATGCTTTATCGGTAGTTTTAACTTCTGGAATAGGTTCGAGAGCAGCGTGAAATACTTCACCGAATGTATTCTTTTCAAATTTATTTAAAATGTACAAACGTTCTACAGGTCTTGTCATTCCGACATAGCATAGATTTATAAAATCTGTCTCAACTTGTGTTAGCTCTTCTGAATAAATCGTCCGTAAAGTGTCTAAAACTTCGTTTTGTGATGGTACCTTATAAATGAGGTAATCATCCGATTGAACAAGAAAAGTATTCTTCACTTTTATTTTAAAATTCAAAGTTGGCATCATCACAACAGGAAACTCCAGTCCTTTCGATTTGTGAATTGTCATAATTTTTATGGCGTCATTACTCTCGGGAATCTGGACCGCAATTTTTTGTTTGTGCCTTTGATAATCTTCTAAAAAACCTCGAAGATTCGGCCCTCTT
>CAJQQA010000095.1 GCA_905480355.1 uncultured Flavobacteriales bacterium
TTTTAGTAAACGTTCAAATATAAATTACATGAACACATTAAGAAACAAAGTTAGTTTGATTGGTCGCTTAGGAGCGAAGCCGGAAGTAGTAAAAATTGACAATGGAAATGCGCTGGCACGCTTTTCAATTGCAACAAATGAGAGCTACAAAAACAAAGAAGGAGAGTGGGTGGAGAATACGCAATGGCACAATGTCAAAGCGTGGGGTAAAAACGCAGAGCTTGTTGAAAAACTGTTGAAAAAAGGCACTGAAGTAGCTGTTGAGGGTAAAATAGTCAATGGCAACTACACGAACAAAGAAGGAGAAACGCGCTACTCCACAACTATTGAAATAAGGGATTTTTTAGTGCTTACACCTAAAACCGAAAAATAACCAAGCCTATGGGAGTCGATTTTCGGCTCCCTTTTTATTCACTAATAATCATTAAGCATATGAATCACGTAAACCTAATCGGGAAGTTAACCACGCAACCTAAAATTTATGAATTGCCAAGCGGAAGAAAAATCGCACAATTTACAATGTCCACCAATGAATCTTTTCTCGATGGTGATGGAGCAACAAAGAAAAAAAATCACTGGCACAGAGTTGCCGCTTGGGGGCGTTGGGTACAGGTTCTGGAGGAACTAGGTCATGTAGATCTTGAAGTAGCAATTGAGGGAAAATTAACTTCTCGATTCTACCAAAAAGGGGGCGAAAAACGTTTTGTCCAAGAAGTAGAAATTAATGATTTAGTCATCCTTTAGCCTATAAATATGCAAACCTTAAGAAATCACATCACACTAATTGGAAATATGGGCGCTAATGCTCAGATTACAAACTTTGATAACGGGAATAAAGTTGCTCGTTTTTCTCTTGCCACGAATAAATCTGCCACGAATAAAAAAAATCCTCAAGCTGATTGGCACCGTATTTTTGCGTGGGGAAACCTTGCGAAATTCATTGAAAGTTATGGGGAAAAAGGGAAACAATTGGCTATTCATGGTAGAATCGTAAACCGAACATACATGAACAAAGAGGGGAAGCCCCGAAAAGTCACAGAGATAGAAGTGAAACATGTTATTGGATTGTAAAGAGCTAAATTAACCACTTAGTTATAATTCACGAGAGGGATAAGTCGCAAGGCTTGTCCCTTTTTTAGTAACATACACCTCAATCCTTTTCTTTATTTGCCAATTGATTCATTTCCTTAATCTTAGCTTTATTTAACTCTTTGGCATTTTGTTTCTTAGACTTCTTTATATTTAAAAGCTTGGAGTGCTTTTTTTTATTGGTCGTGTTTTTTTGCTTTGCCATTTACAAACATTTTGAAATAGTATTTCTGATACTTTCACCAGAAACAAATGTGTCTTTTTAGTAGTTTCTGCGATCGTTCCACAATTGACTGCGCAGACCAATAACCAAAGTATAATCGACTTTATTTCGAATCGAATTATAGTCAAAGTGATTTTCTATAAACGCATTTAAGTTAGCTCTCTTCATCACCTTATAACCAAGTGTAACGACAGTCTTTGTTCCATTAAAGGCATTACCATCACCAATAAAATGGCCAAAGTCATCAGGACGATTAATGTACGGCAAGAAAATATCTTCTCCATAGTTAAAGCCATCTTTGCTTCCTCCCCTTAAATAATAACTGGTAAATAAGTGGGCGAAAACTTTGCTTTTACTCCACTTAAGCTCTCCTAAAATCTCCATAAAATTTGCCCCATAAGGATGGGCTAGAGCTGTACCCTGTGTTCCGTGATTTAGTTTCTTTGATAGATGGGAATAGGTATAAGGACGTGCAAAATTATACTCTAAACGATAGAAAAAAGGACTATTACCTGTTTTAAAGTGACCTTTCACACCGACTTGCCCAGCATATTTATTCGCCCACCATCCAGTCTTCGCTCTAATTTCTGCAATAGAAAACTCATCGAAAATGAACTGAGTATATAGAGTGTGTCCTTTCCAAAAAGCATTTAATTCAACTCCAAGAAGAACGTTATCGGATGAGCCTAACGAATACTCTTGGGGTCGATACATAATGAATGGATTCAAATATTCAGCATCGAAGCCTCGATTAATTAAGGTGTCCTTTGGTTGAAAAATTACCGTTTCGAAAACCCCAAAATTCAACCATTTCGCAGCGTTGACTGACAAATGATGGCTTGATGCAAATTTACCTTCCCACTTGTTATTAAATTCTTCTCGTAAAAACTGGTAAAGAATAGTATACTCTAATCGCCAAAAGCGCATTCTAATTTGGCCAAAAGGGTAAGATGTGCCATAATCACTAAGAAACATTGACCGGGACCCTTCGCCGATAAAATTGTTGTCTATTCCAACCTGGAAATTAAAAATATGGTTTGGGGTAAAGGATATTCGACTGTGAATATCAGTGTACAAAGAGAGACTGCCAATAGAATCTCCAATGTATGTTTTTGGATAATAGAACTGATCTGTTTGACTTAAACCCTCAACAGCTGCAATTCTAAAGAAAAACTTGTCATTGATTAATCCTTTAGCCTCAATACCAAGCCCTGTTTTGAAGGAAGAATTATTGTTTTGAATATAGTTTAAGTCGCCCAGGCCGGAAATTTGAAAAGTCTTATTTCCCTTAATGATGTCACTATTTTGACGAATCAACGGCTTAATACTTGAGTGGGTTTTACCAGTGCGTTTTACAATAGAATCTGCGGCATTTTCTTCAAGAATATAACCAACCCCTCCCTGACCAAATGCAGAGAATGACAAAACTAAGAAGGAATAAATAAATGCTTTCATCAAAAGTCTTTGTAATGATTAATTAAGCCAGTACGAATACCAAGATTTATGGCATTTGTTCCCTGAATAGGGGAATTCTCTTCCGTTCTATATGTCCAACTTCCGAAAATGGTTAAATTCATTTTTCGATTAATGCGATAACCAAGCTCTAAATTTTCATAAAAGATTGCATTTGAATTCCTGTTAAAATCTTCATAAATTGGCAAATGCGCCACCGAAGAATAATTTTGTGTGATATAATATGCAATAGAAAGATCAATGTAAAGGCGTTTAATTTCATAATTAGAACGGACAATGAATTCTTGAAAACCACTACCCTTAGTGTGTGCCAGAGGCAGGTTATATTGCGTATTATTTAAACGGCGGTTTTTTGCTTCATACATGCCTTCAGCAACGTAGTTGTATTCAAATTGAAACATAAAATCACGTATTCCGAAATAATTATATCCACGATAACCAAATTGTGCCGCTAACTTATTTCTATCAAAATCATTGATCGCAAACTGACAGTATAGACGGTGTTTTTCTGCAATTTGATAGGATAAATTTAGCCCAATTAACGAGACAACCTCATTATTATTCTTTAAAGCAATGCCAGAAACGAATGGTACAGGATTGTAATAAAGTGGGTGAGCAGATCTACTTGAAATTGAATCCCCTCGATTCCAATTTCCGCTTTCAAATAGGCTGACGCTTATTTTATCATTAGCATGGTATGTAAAATAATTAACAGAATATCCTTTTTGCTCGTAGTAAGATTCTGCAGAACTGCTCGTTGGTTTTCTCAATAAATTGAGGTGTTTAACACGAAGGTAAGTTGCAGAAAACTTTGAAGAAATCCTCCAATCTATGCGAAAATAAGGAGCGCTTATAGAGTTGTCCGAGAGTAAAATTGACCGGTGTCCATCCCCAACAAATTGTTGGTTGTTTCCAGCAGAGATCCTTAATGTTTTAAATGGAGTGTAGGTGAAGTATCCAACAGCTGAGGCATAATCAAACCCATCACCTTTAAAAGGTTTTGTTCGAGCGCTACCAGGAATAACAGCATTTTGTGTTAAGTAAGTCGAGTCAGGACGAGGGTATAATTCTCCAACGGAAGAATAGTAAGCTGTTTCGTAAGCATTAAAACGCGCCTGATTTTCGTAGACTGTTGTAGAGAACGAAAAATTCTTAAATAAATCCCCCTCAACATGAAGCCCTCTTGTATTTTGAAACAGTCTATTATCAGATGTGTCGGAAAAATTCTTTCCATACGCGATATTAAGAACAGGATCTATCGTTAAGAAAAAATCTTCGCCTTTTAGCTCTATTAAATGTTTTTTAAAGAGAATCTGTGTGAGCGTATAATATTGTTTTGAAGAATCCCTTATAGCGGGAATTAAATTGTAATCTGCTTCAGATACAGGAAAAAAGGAGCCACCATTGTATGACTTTTCAAGCTTATTTGCAAAAACTTGATCTTTATAAAAAGAGTGCAAGGATATAAAGTTTTGTTGCGCATTAATTGAATATGAAACTAGAAAACAAACAAAAAGAGTAATCCTATTTATCATTATAAAACGGCTTTAGTTTTTGCAATAAATGCAGGATTAAAAAGAGTTTTTTTATTGTAAACCAAGGGCCTTTGTGTTTCGATATCATTGACCTCCCCAGATAATTCTTCAAGAATTGCCTGGCCAGATGCAATGTCCCACTCCATTGTCGGGCCAAAGCGAACATAAATGTCCGCATTTCCCTCAGCCAACTCGATAAACTTTAGTGCTGACCCCATTTTTAAGTAGTTAACGTCACCGAATTCACTCTTCAGGATTTCGATAAAACCATTATTTTTCTCTCTAAATAAACGAGAGCAGGCGACTATAATTGGACTATTTCTTGCACTTGGTGCCTCTATTTTCTTCCACTGATTTAGATGTTCTGCCTCTTCAAAGTTGAAGGTGTAAACTCCCAATCCTTTTCCACCGACTATAATTTTTCGTTGAACAGGAGATGCAATTAAACCAAAAACAGGGATACTGCCTTTAACGTGAGCAATATTCACGGAAAACTCATCATTTTTTAGGATGAACATTTTGGTTCCATCGAGAGGGTCTACGCACCAATGGCTATCCCATAAAAGACGAGCTGAATAATTATTTTCGTCGCGTTCCTCTCCGGTAATTGGAATTCTTGTAGGCGCTAAGTGCGACGCAATAATTTCAGAAGAGAGCAAGTCTGCCTGTGTTACAGGAGAACCGTCAGGCTTAATAGTTATGTTAATTTCACCAGAATAAACATCCATTATTTTTTCAGAAGCCATAATGGATGCCTGAATTGCTGTGTGGTATATTTTTGGGAAGTTGATCATAACTTAGGTAACAACGTAAAGTTACTCTTTTTAAACGTAAAAAAAGGATAGAAAGGTGATTCATAAAAAAGGATTATCCGACTAATATTGAACGACGGTTTCTGGACTTAAAGCTTTGAACTATGAGCTTCAACCTTTCAAAAAAAGAGTTTTTGTTAAACCTAGAAACAGTTAACTCTCTTTTATTGATAAATGAGAGAGATGTTGAAGCAGAAGAAATTTATCAAGTTTTAGAGTAATTATATCTAATAATATGTTGATAACTTATTTTAATGTCCGCATCGTAATGATGTCGGGCTTTTTGATTTTTTTTGATTTTCCAGCATAAGAAAACACAAATATTATCGTTAAATTCATGTACTTCAAACCAAAGACTATGATAGAATTCACACAAAAGATATTGCGCGCAGTTAGCTTCGACAAAGACTTGTTTCAAAAAGAATTAAAGAAAGGCTTAAAATGGATTACTGATGCTGAAGAATTTAGAAAGTTTCAAGAATGGTGTATTATAGAATTTGGAGCGAAGTACCCTGTGATAATTAAATCCGCATTCTCTAAAAAAGCATTGGCTCTTCAAAGAATAAATAAGACTTAATCGAACTCGATAAGAACGGCACCTTTTTCTACAATATCGTCAGCCTTAATATGAATCGATTTTACTACGCCTTCACCCTCAGCTTTTAATACATTTTCCATTTTCATTGCTTCCAAAGAAAGAATGTCATCTCCAACTTTGACCTGTTGACCAATTTCAACAACAACACTTACAATTCTGCCGGGCATAGGGGCCTCTATTTCTTTCAGCGCTCTTGCTTTCTGGACATCTAAACCAAGACGTTTAATCAAATCATCTAGCTCACCCTTTTTTTGAACAGTAAAAACACGGTGATTAATTTTTAATTTTAAGAAGTTGCCCTCTGTGTTTTCCTCTAAAATTTCACCAGAAAAGGTGTTTCCATTATAAGAAATCGAGAAAAAAGTGTCGTCCTCCCAATGAATTATAGAACCCTCATTTCCAACAACTTCTTTACCATCAATGTTCCAAGTACGATTTGCCATTTATCATGATTTTGTACAAAAATAACAGAATAGCAGTCCGATGCTGTATTTTTCGCATAAGAAATCAATATTTTTCGCCAGCTTTGTAACGAATTAATATAATCGTATGAAAAGAATATTTCTAGGTATGGCGTTGTTAACATTGGTTGGATGCGCTCAAAGAACAACAACGACTGAATCAGTTGTTGAAAGCCCTTTAACACCAGCGCCGGTGACCGAACTTATAGAGGAAGAAGAAAAAATTCCTCAACGATTAAAATACAATGAAACAGAGACTGTTCTTACAGATTTAATTCACACGCGCTTGGACGTGAATTTCATTTGGGAAGAATCCCGAATGAACGGTGTAGCAACAATTACCGCGAAGCCTCATTTTTATGCAACGAACCAATTGATTCTTGACGCAAAAGGGATGATTATCAATAAAGTAGAAATGGAGGGCAAAACACTTGACTTTAAATACGACTTGGCTTTTTTAACGATTGATTTAGGGAAAGAATACACAAGGACAGAAAAATATACAATCAAAATTGATTATATCGCACGCCCAGAAGAAATTGAAGAAAGCGGCGGTGTTGCAATTACATCTGACAAAGGCTTGTACTTCATTAATCCGCGAGGAGAAGACAAGAATAAAATGCCGCAAATATGGACACAAGGAGAAACAGAATCTAGCTCAGTATGGTTTCCTACTATTGACTCCCCAAATGCAAAAACATCACAAGAAATTTTCATCATGGTAGATGAAAAGTATACAACGTTATCGAATGGAAAACTGATGTCAAGCACAAATGTTTCAGACGGGAAAAGAATCGATCACTGGAAGCAAGAGTTGTCACATGCTCCCTATTTATTTATGATGGGTATTGGAGAGTTTAAAATTGTGAAAGATTTCTATACTAGAAAAGACGGTTCTAAAATGGAAGTTAATTATTATGTTGAGCCAGAATGGGAAGCATCGGCAAAAGATATTTTTGGAGAAACACCAGAAATGATTAAATTTTTCTCTGAACGATTGGGAGTTGAATACCCATGGGATAAATACCATCAGATTGTTGTTCGAGATTATGTTTCTGGCGCGATGGAAAACACAGGTGCAGTTATCTTTGGAGATTACGCCTACAAAAACAAACGTGCATTATTAGACGGAGATGATCAATCTACTATCGCACACGAATTGTTTCACCACTGGTTTGGTGATCTAGTTACCGCTGAATCATGGTCAAATTTAACCTTGAATGAATCTTTTGCGAACTATTCGCAGTACTTGTGGGATGAGCACCGTTATGGAGTTGACGAGGCCGATTACAACGGAGATAAAGAAAAAAACGGATACTATCAATCTGCAGAAGGACAAGGTTATC
>CAJQQA010000096.1 GCA_905480355.1 uncultured Flavobacteriales bacterium
CATCATTAATACTGACGATACGTTAAGTCCTCCTGACAAGCTAACTGAACTAACGTAAACACGATATGGGCCTTCGCCTTTAGATGCAGACACTACAAATGCAGAGTCTCCAATGATTGTTCCATGAAGCCCGGTTGATGGGCAACTCATGATACTCCATCCAAGGTTATCCATATTGGCAATTGATGTAAATGTAGATCCACCGTCTTCTGAAAGCGCCGCATACCCATCTCGAATATTCCCTTCATTGTTTCTATATAAAACCATTTGATACGTTCCTGAAGAGAGTACTTCTGGAGCGCAGCAATCACATGCAACACCTGGAGAACTTTCAGTAGCATTAACTTGAGGTTGGTAGCTAAGACCCCCATCGAGTGATTTTACCACGGCAATTCTTTCATCTACACCAGCAGCATCAAACGTCATGTATGTGACAACTGGGTTACCACTATCATCCATGGTTAATGCAGGCATCCATGTTTGACCTATATCATGGCTATCTGTTCGAATTGTATCTGAGAAAGTGACTCCTCCATCTGTAGATCGGACTGTATACACATTAGCTGTTGTATAGGGTTGAGCCTTGTAAACGACAACTATTGTATTTCCATACGCTGCAATATCAGGTCCAGTCCAGCTCGCATGGTATGAAGATTCTCCGCTTGGCAAGAGTGCAACTGGAGTATCAAACGAAGCACCATTTAGACGTGCTGTATAAATTTCTCCTCCAGTAGACCTTCCGAATAAGACAACAGGGTTATCTCCCTCACTCAAAGCTATACGAGGACGAATATTCCCATAAATGGAACCATCTGCAACCGAAATTGCAGATTCCCATACAACTCCTTGTTGTGCGTTCACTGAAAAAGAAGCAATCGCCGAAAGTATTAGTAGTCTAAATCCAATTTTCATAATTATTTTATTTAGTTGTAATCATTTATTTATTCTGGGCAATCATATTGACAGCATACACATAATTCGTTGTAAGCATTGTCATTTGATCTTCGTCTTTATTTCATTAGGCTGAAGATACGCCTTTTTTCCATCCAGCTAATTTTATTCTTTTTTTTACCAAACTAAAAATACTTAATTGAAGCTGAACAGTCCTTCAAAGATATTAATAGTGCTTATTTATATAACTCTTCATAATAGAAATATCCTCTTTTGATGTTAAATCGGGCACATGCTCAGTAAAAGAAATTCCTTTCATATAAAAAGGAGTCTCTTTAATCATATGCAAAATAGCAGTAGGAAGTTCTTTTTCATTTCGAATTGGGTCTACAGGGCAGTTTCTTAAAAAAGGATAAATTTCATTTCCTGTAAACTTAAAGATATTCATGCTGACCCTATATTTACCTAAAGAATCTTTATAGTCGTCCACTTTATCTTTAGAAGGCTTTTCAATAATTGCTACCAAATGTGATTTTTCATTCACTAAGGTCAATGCAAAACGTTCTATTTTTGCCATCGGAAAGAGTAATCCATCACGGTCATAATTAATAAAAGCATTGGGGTCTTTACAAGTTAATAAAGCTTGTAATACTTTCACCGAATAAAGATTATCACTATTGCATACAGTAAACACATCGTTTTGTAAATTTGGAGATTGTTCTAAAGCTTGAAAAAGCGCATCTGCAGTACCAAAAGGTTTGATTCTGTCTTTGGGAATGTATTGAGTGACATAGGAAATAGATAGCCCATTAAAAGGATTGTTTTTCAGTTTTTTGCCATAATACTCTTTAAACAATGCTCCCTCTTCACTAATAATGATCGTCACATTTTTATAGCCCGCCTCTTCGGCATTAAGTAGTAAGAAATCTAGAATAGGTCTGTTGTTCTTTCCGAAACCCAGTAATGCCTTACTTCTTGTATTGGCATTGATTAGCTCTTCTTCTGATAGATTTACATTGCCCAAAGATTTCTTCATTCTAGAAGAAGTGCCACCTGCTAATATTACTAAGTTTTTAGGCATCGATTATAATTTGAGTTCCTTTTGCTACAAGAACTGGATATGCATCTTTAGCTCCAGCATTTTTAATCGCAAGACTGATTTCTTTTTGTAAATGAGAAGGGCATAGGGCAACAATACAACCGCCACCACCAGAACCTATAATTTTTGCTCCATAAGCACCTGCTTTGATAGCTGCATTAATCATAGCATCAATTTTTGGAACAGTGATTTTTAAATCGTCTCTTAATACGGTATGATGCTGATTCATTAAATCTCCAATAACAAGATAATTTAATGTTGACTTTTTTATTTCTATGAATGCTTTTTTAGTAATGACATGATTTTTAATTGCAGCGTAAAAAAAAGGTATTAATTCTTCTGGCAGCAACTTTTTATGTTTTTCAAAATCCTTTATACTTGCATTTTCAAGAACAAAATTAGCGTCATGTTTTTGGACTATTTCAATCGCTTTTATGGCATTGGATTTCGAACTACCTAAAACACCAATGGTATCTTTTTCTATTCCAGACTCACCCAACACCATTCCATCTAAAGACTCTCCAATGACTTCGTAATTAAAAATATCACCGGTTTCTATAAAAACAATGTTTCCAATTCCGATGGTATATTGATCCATTTTTCCTCCAGGAGAATTGTGTTCGAGAACTTCAGCTTCGTAGGCCAATTGCGAAATAAATTCTGGAGTAGTTTCAGCATCAGGACCAAATGCTTTTAATAAAAAGTGAATCCAAGCGACTAATACAGCGGAAGAGCTAGACACCCCTGCATTAATAGGTATATTGCCACTAATGATAATCTCATATCCTGAATCTATGATGGCTCCATGTCTTTTAATGACTCGAATAGCAGAAGCAAAATGATCTCCCTTTTCTAAGTTTTCGAATGTTTCAGAAATATCAATACTTCTTTCTGAATTAATATCAGGTAATATTAGCTTTAATGTTTGACTACTCTTTTTAGTTGCAGTAAGAGTAATAAATTTATCAATCGCACAGGCGATTACAGGCAAGCCTAAATAATCTTGATGATCTCCAAATAAGCAAATTCTTGCCGGAGCAGTAAGGGATATGTTAGTACTCATAGTTTCTGATTTTAATTTTCTCCCTGAAGATGATAATTGTTCGTCTTTATTTCGCGAACTGAACAAATTTCATTTTCATCCAAGAGCCTCTTGTAAAATCTGGTATTTCAACGGGCGATGAATTGTTATTTAAAGAAATTGCTGATAAAGGACCTAAACAGCTCCATTCTGCTAAATCATATACATCCATATCTAATGGTAATCCGTTTTGAAGGCAATAAATCAATCGATAATCCATAATGAAATCCATACCACCATGGCCTCCTACTTCTTTTGCTTTTTCCTCAATATCAAGAACTATTGGGTGTTTATATTTTTTCATTAATAAATCTTTTATTTCATTTGAAACATAACGATGTGCAGTGAAATTTTCGTTTTTAGTATTTATATCTTGCCCAACCAATTTAGAATCTAATGCATACCCTTCAACAGGATATTTATTTGCAAAACCCTTCGTTCCTGTTAATTGATACATTCGCGTATATGGTCTTGGTGTTGCAACATTGTGTTGAATTTCAATTGTTTTCCCTTGTTCTGTTCGAATCATAGTTGTTGTATGGTCCCCATTTTTAAAGTTTACTAATTCCTCTCCATTTTGTTCTTTAACAAAGGCCGGGATAGACACTGCTTTAGTATCCATAGAAACTAAATAATTCATTTTATCTCCACGGTGAATATTCAAAGCTAAACATGCCGGACCCATACCATGAGTAGGGTAGATGTCTCCTCTATGTTTTCGATTATAATCCAACCTCCAATTATTCCAATATGCCCCCCAATATGGTTCAAGATTATGGATATATGATCCTTCAGCATGAAGGATTTCTCCGAATAGTCCTTTTTGTGCCATATTCAAAGTCGTCAATTCAAAGAAATCATAGACACAATTTTCAAGCTGCATACAATGCTTACGTGTTTTTTCAGAAGTATTTATTAAAGCCCAAATATCTTCCATTGTTAATGCTCCAGGGACTTCAATTGCAACATGTTTACCATCTTTCATAGCCTGAACTCCAATATTTGCATGGTTTAACCAATCTGTTGCTATATAAATTAAATCAACATTTGGTAGTGCTGTAACTTTGCGCCAAGAATCCTCCCCAAAAAACTCTTGTGCTTTCGGAAAGCCAGCTTCAATAAGTGCTTTATTAGAAAGTTTTGTTCTCTCTTCAAGCATATCACATAATGCAATAACTTCAATTCCTTCAATATTCGTCATTCTTGTTACTGCATCTGAGCCACGCATTCCTAAACCAATAAAAGCAATTCTAACGTTTGGTATTGCTGGACAGGTCATTTGTATCGCGTCCTTTTGGCCTTGAGTACGATCTGGTGTTTTAGTTTTTATCATTTGTGCTGACAAATCTCCCATACTCATTATACAACAAAGGATCAAAACTAAATTTAACAAAGTAACTCTCATATTTCTCAAGTTTTAATGTTTAGTAATTTTAAGCTAAAAATAGGCAAAATACGCTATGCGTATGTAGTTTTATTGTGTAAAGCTATTAATCGATAATAGACTCCAATCAATTTCATGTTAATTTCTAATTAATAGTTGCGTGTTTTCTTTTTTTGAAATCAACGATCTCTATAGCTTAGGAAATAGGATTCTATTGGAGGAAAGGGTTTGACACCAAGACTAATTAAATAAATGAGTTTTTTTGTTTCTAAAACATATTTACAATGAAAATTTATTTCTGTTTTTTTGTAGTTCATTTCATAACGTAATTAGATTACGTTCTAGTATTCTACATTTACAGTATGAGCTATAAAGAA
>CAJQQA010000097.1 GCA_905480355.1 uncultured Flavobacteriales bacterium
ATTTCTGTTCCGCGTTGAAATAATGCTCGCGTATATTCTTCTAGTTTCAAATAAATATCTTCAGGAACTATCCCTTGTGAAATAATATCCTCTCTTGAAATATCTTCATCATGTCCTTCTTCAGCTTTTGTAGCAGGTGTGATAATTGGCACAGGAAATCGATCATTCTCTACCATACCTTCAGGCATTGGAACACCGCACAACTCTCTCTTTCCTGCCTTATACTCTCTCGCCGCATGTCCAGACATATAGCCTCGGATAACCATTTCCACTCGAATAGGCTCGCAGGCATAACCAATTGCAACAGAAGGATCAGGTGTTGCTAATAACCAATTTGGAACAATATCTTCAGTAGCCTTCAAAAACATTGTAGCTACTTGATTAAGCACTTGTCCTTTAAAAGGAATTCCCTTTGGAAGAATATGGTCAAATGCCGAAATTCTATCAGATGCAACCATAACCACTAAACCATTGTCCAGCGTATAAACATCTCTTACCTTACCATTGTATTCGTTAATCTGTCCTTTAAATTTGAACTTACTCTCAATAATTGCCTGACTCATTACTTTGATTTTTCCTGTTTATTTATAGCATCTTTATCCTCTGCCTTTTCAAATGCAGCAATCACTTTCTTAACTAATTTATGACGAACTACATCTGATTTCCCCATTCTTACTATACCAATTTCATCTACTTCTGACAATGCATCTAATGCAAATGCCAAACCCGACTTCTGACGGTACGGTAAATCAACTTGTGACATATCACCTGTGATAATAAATTTAGCAGTCATTCCCATTCGTGTCAAAAACATCTTCATTTGCATTCGTGTAGAATTCTGTGCTTCGTCAAGAATAACAAAAGCTTTATCTAATGTTCTTCCACGCATAAAAGCCAATGGTGCTATTTCTATTATTCCAAATTCAATCATATCCGCTAGTTTTTCAGCAGGAATCATATCCCTCAATGCATCATACAATGGCATCATATATGGATCAAGTTTTTCTTTTAAGTCACCAGGTAAGAACCCGAGATTCTCCCCTGCTTCGACCGCTGGCCTAGTTAATATAATTCGTTTTACTTCCTTTTCTTTCAATGCCTTAACGGCAAGGGCCACGGCAATGTATGTTTTACCCGTACCTGCAGGGCCAACGGCGAATACCATGTCTTTTTTGGAAGCTAAAGTCGCCAACTTACGTTGATTAACTGTTTTTGGGATTATCTTTGCTCCATGATTGCCATGAATAATAATGTCACCAGTTTTTTCTGACACCAACATTTTCCCTCCATCGTCCATCATCAGGTTTTCAATGTTATTTTCAGTAAGCCCGTTAAATTTATGAAAGTGTCTTAAAATTAAGTCAAACTTTTCTTCAAATCGAGTCATTTCAATTTCGTCACCTGTAATGGTTAAAATATTCCCGCGAGCAATTATTTTTAATTTTGGGAAAAATGATTTGATGAATTTTAATTTCGCGTTTCGAACTCCAAACAATTCAGCTGGGTTGAGACCTTTTATAGCAATCTTTCTATCTAACAATATACTTTTTTATTTTGGGACAACAATTATCCCTGAATTAACCTTATTTTTGATACAAAAGTAGAACATTTTAGGGATTTTTAATCGATAAGAAAGCTGATTTTTCAACAATGGGGATAATTACATTAACAACTGATATGGGTCTTAATGATCACTATGTCGCCTCCTTAAAAGGAACGATACTAAAATCAGTCAATCCGGTGAATATTGTCGATATCACACACAATGTTCGCCCGTTTGATGTTGCTGAGGCGGCTTATCATGTTTCATCATGTTTTAAAGATTTTCCTGATGGTACGGTTCATGTAATTGGGGTAGATAGCGAACCAATTGTTAATTTTAGTGGAAACGATGGCAGTTTCCCTTCTATACTTGTTTATAAAAAACAATATTTCATATCGAATGACAATGGCTTTTTTGGAGTTTTACTTAAACAGAATAAGCCTGATTCATTTTGGAGAATAGACGACGTAATGTCTCATCCAAATCTATTCAAATTCCCGACTAAAAACATGTTGCTAGTAGTTGCTGCACGTATCTTAAATGGAGACAAAATTAAAGATATCGCCTCCCCTCATGAAGATTATAAAAACGCATTTTCACCTGTCGCAGTTTCTGAAAACAATCTGATTAAAGGACATGTTATTCACTGTGATAGTTATGGAAATGCGATAACAAACATTCATAAAGACTTATTTGATCGATATGGAAAAGATACCCCTTTCATTATTCGATTTAAGAAGAAAGATTATTTTATTGACGTAATTTCTTTGTCATATAACGAAGTTCCTCCTGGGGAGAAAGTTGCGATTTTTAATGAAAATAATTTATTAGAAATCGCAATAAATCGTGGTGCAAGCAAGACTAATGGAGGTGCTGAACAACTTTTCGGACTTCATGAAAATGATATTGTTCGTGTAGAATTTACACCAAAAGGGTCAAAACAAACCATTGACGACTTATTTTCATGATTACACGTATTGTAAAGCTAGAATTCAAAATAGATAAGGTCGATGATTTTCTTTCCTTTTTTGACACTATTAAACACAACGTAAATTCTTTTCCCGGCTGTAAAGGCATGAAATTATACCAAGATATTCAATCCCCAACTACCTTAATGACTTATAGTCATTGGGAATCTCAAAGCGATTTAGATCTATATAGGAATTCAGAAACCTTCGGAGCTGTTTGGCCTAAAATCAAGCCTTGGTTTGCTGAAAAACCTGAAGCGTGGAGCGTGGAAGCATATTTCGATGGGTTTGAAAAGTAATATTCTTATCGTTAACCACGATTTCATTCCTATTCAATATTAACAAATCGAGGTTTATTCGACACTTTGCCATAGATAAATTGATGGCAGAATAAATCAATTGTCTATTTCTTGCTTATAAGTTTTAATTTTTGTGCAATTCTCGTACTCAGATTATAAACCACTCCAACTTCAATGCCCAATCCATGTAATGTTTGATTGAAATATTCCTTATTTTGTCGATTAAAAACATTTACAACTGATACGTTATAAGTTGGACCTAATCTAACGTTAAAGTCCATTAGGCGAATATCGAGCATATATTTCATTTTGGCGAAATATCGGAATCTATTAAAAGTACCCATGCGTTCATGATTCATGCTCTGGCTATTTCTGCATTGAACAAGATCAGTTCCTACTTCTGATCCTCTTGCATTTGAGTAAATTACATTTCCAATAGCAATATTAATAAGTGGGCTTAGTTTATACTCAGGCTTTAATAGTCGCATTGAAACAGATAATGAATTGATGATTCCTCTAAATTTTCTACAATCTGGATGATAAGAATTTGAGTTTTGAATATAGCCGAGGCTCAAATTAATATACCAGCGATCATTAAACTGAACTCCTGGCTCTACGGAAATTGAATTTAAGATGATTTTGTCATCATTCATAAGGCAAGAAGAACTATTCAAACCCAAAGTGTAATTGGTCGGTTTTTGAGAATAGCTCCAAGAGTTTAAAATAATAAGAAAGAGAAGTACAGCGTTTTTCAATGGTAAAATTTTCATCTATAAAAGGTTAATTATTAATAAATAGAGATTTTATTCGCCTTACTATTCGCGTTTATCAATCTCTAACTGCAGCTAATTTAGACGCTTGAATATTGATTTTCAACAAGAAATATCCGAACGCGAACTAATTGATAATGTTCGAGAAGAATATAGCGATCATCGTAAATGTGATGAGAATGCAAAAGAATACACCCCATATTCTAAAGCTTACAGAACAAATTGAGATTTGCCTTGAGTTAAGTTTGAGATTTACTAAACACAAGAAATAGATGAATCAATACAAAAAGAGACTGTCATGAAAAATCATCGTTGAAAAAAAGCGTTGAAGTTTAAAATATGAAATAACAATAGTTGCACTTCACTAAAAGAAGTAACTACTTCAAGTATTTAGAGTTGTTCATTCAAAATGAAATAGTATTTTTGATACAAATAGTTTACAATTTTCAAACCAGCAAATGAAAGCACTTTACTTTAAAGAAGTACAAAGTTTTTTAAGTTCAGTCATCGGATATGTTTTTATCTTGATATACCTCATCGCATCGGGCATTATGCATTGGGTAGCGTCTACTGACGCCAATCTTTTGGAAGGAACTGAAGCTGACTTAATTCCATTTTTCAATTCTTCACCTATGATTTTCTTAATCCTTATTCCAGCGATTACAATGAGATCAATTGCCGAAGAAAGAAGAACAGGAACAATAGAACTACTTTTTACTCGGCCGATTTCTGACATTCAAATTTTACTTGCTAAGTATTTTGCCAGTGTGACTTTGATGCTCATTGCAATTTTACCAACGTTCATTTATTATTATTCCATGACTCAGCTGGCTTTGGAACCGGATACATTTGATCATGGTGCAACAATAACTTCTTACTTAGGATTAATTCTGATTGGATCCTCATTTGTTGCTATTGGAATATTCACGTCATCCTTAACTAATAGTCAAATCGTTGCTTTCATTCTCGCTTTGTTTTTCTCCTGGATTTTAATGCCTGGTTTTGGTGGGATTGCACTTTTAGGCTCTTACAATTTAATGGGAGATTTTGATGCTGTTTTTCAATATTTCGGTATGGATTATCATTACAATGGAATAAAACGTGGATTAATCGATACTAAGAATGTAATTTATTTCCTCTCTATTATAGTACTGTTCATCTATGCTGCATTGACAGTGATTAAATCACTAAAAAAATAATATGGGTGAAAAGAAAAATATTTTGAAAGGTCTATACAATTGGACGTTTTTATCGATTGTTATTCTCGGAATTGTATTGATTAACGTTATCAGCTCTTTCGTCTACAAACGTTTTGACATGACCGCTGATAATAGATACTCACTGGCGGAAGGAACGATTGAATTTCTTGAGAATTCTGAAAACTTTTCAACTCGGCTCAATTTAAAAATCTACCTGGAAGGAAATTTACCTGCAGAAATCAAGCACTTTAAAAATGCCATTGAAGATAAATTGATTGAATTTAGAGAGATTACTGGCAACAAAATTGAGTACCAGTTCATTGATCCTAATGTTGGTACAGAAGGTGAACAACAAGAATTATTTCAATCTATATTTGCAGACGGTAAAGGAATCCTCCCAATGGATATGGTCTATATGAAGGATGGAGCACAAAGTCAAATGATGATTTGGCCAGGTGCTATTATTGAATATGGTGGCTCTTCAGTTCAAAGTATTCAACTACTTCCGGGGTCAAAATCTGGAAGACCTTATCAATTAAATAACTTAACAGGGGTTATTCAAAATTCTATCAACAATCTTGAATACATGTTAATTAGCTCACTGCGAAGAGCAACACAAGAGAAAAAGAAAAGAATTGCATTTTTACATGGTCATGGAGAATTAACTTTCCCAGACACGCAGCGTGTTCGTGCTTTGATTTCTCCTTATTTCTCCATTACAGACATCACATTAAATGATTCAATCGCAGCATTAGATGGTATAGATGGACTAATTATCCCTAGACCAAGAACTACATTCAGCAATAAGGATTTATACATTATTGATCAATTCTTAATGAAAGGAGGGCGACTTATGTGCTTTATCGATGAACTCTATTTCAATGAAGACTCCTTGAGACAGACAGGTAGCGCTCATACGACCCGATACCCATCTCTTCGTTTAGACAAAATGCTCTTTGATTATGGCTTAACAGTGAATGACAAATATGTGATGGATGTTCGCTCTGCTCCAATGCAAGTTCCATATGCCGAACAATCAATGATCCCATGGTTTTATCATGTGATGGCAACGACTACTTCGCATCCAATTACACGTAATGTAGAGCCTATTTCTTTGGAGTACACAAGCGAAATACAATTTGTTGGTAATAATCCAGATATAGCTTTAACACCAATACTGACATCTAGTACAAATGCAACGGTTACAGGAATGGCTCCGGTTTTGAATTTAGGTATGTATAAGAATTATGGGAAAACACCAGAATTGGTTGCTGATCCAGAAAATGAAAATAATAAAATATGCATCGCTGGACTTGCTGAAGGTATGTTTAAATCCCATTTCAGAAACAGAATCGTTGATGCTTTTGCAAAAAGCAAAGAAATAAAATACCTCGACAAAAGTAACGCCGAAGGTAAAGTGATTCTTATAGGAAATGGTCGTTTTCTTGCCAATGAGTATGATTCAATTCTAAGTCAAACAGGAAGCACTTATCAATATAGACCAAAGAAAAATAACGATTTGCAATTTAGTCAAGATTTAATTAATCTTAAAATTTCACATTTCTTTGGGAATCAAGAATTCTTTCAAAACATGACCGATTATATGATGGGAGACAATTCTGTTCTTGACATTAGAAGCAGACAAATTGATATTCATGAAATAGACAAAGAAAAAGTAATCGCCAGTGCTGGATTCTTCAGAATTCTAAACATAGCTTTGCCTGTTATTTTGATTCTATTATTGTCTTTGCTTATTACATATAGAAGAAGGAAAAAATATTCAAATTAAGGTATGAAAAAAGTAATTAAACTTATTCTTGGAATTGGAGTCTTAGCTGTTTTGATTTGGTTCGTTATTGACTTAAATGCGAGTAAGGGGCAATCTGACACTGAACTTATCGAGTTTGCGATCAAAGAAGTTGAAACGATCAGTAAAGTTATTATTACTGATCCACAAGGTTATACATTCGAACTCAGGAAAAATGATGCTACTTGGACAGATAAGGACGGAGGATGTATTAATCAAGAAAGTGCTGGATTTGTATTAGATGCATTACGAAACATCGAATTTAAAGGCTATCTGCCGGATGGTTCTCATGAGAACTCAAAAGCACAAATGGCCACGCAACATATAAAAGTTGAAATTTTTCAAAATGGAGAATGGTCAAAAACATGGTACATTGGACCAGCATCACAAGATCATTACGGCCAAATAATGCAGCTCGACTCTAAAAAAGATGGGAAGAGTGCATATCCAGTAATTATGAAAATAAAAGGGGTTTATGGAATAATTGCTCCTCGCTTCTTTGGTGACCCTCGACAATGGTTATGCAGCGAAATCTTCAGTTTAGAGTTAGATGAGATTTCTAAAATCGAAGTGAAAAACATTCAAGAACCTCAACGTAGTTTTAGTGTAACAAAGAATGGTGCTGACATGAAGGTTTATCAACAAAACACATTACTCCAAAATGTAGATACATCGATGATTTTTAGGTATTTGAATAGTTATAAAAAAGTGCATTTTGAAAAGCCTAATTATGAATTAAATATTGTTCAGCTAGACAGCTTAAAGAATACTACTCCATTCGCAGAGCTTTATGTTACAGATATAACTGATGTTAAGAAAAGGGTGAAGTGTTTTCGGATTATTGCAAAAGAAGACACCGAAATTAATACTGAGATGGAATCCATAGTGTCTTACAGGAACTCTGACCAAGACCGTTTCTGGGCGGAATTACCGAATGGACAAATTGTAAAATGCCAATATTATGTATTTAACCCCTTACTTCTCGGACATATTTTCTTCCCGATGGATGTAACAATGTTAAAAACTCATGACGGTATAAAGCCGAAAGAAGAATAAACTCATAACTTGTTGATAACTCACCCAAAAAGAAGCTTTCTTAGCATACCAATTAATTGAGATTTTAATTATTTTTGATAGTCCAAATAACGTTAGAAATGAATTTTGTAATATCAAGTGAAACACTATTAAAGCAACTTCTAAAAATATCAGGAGTATTAAGTACAAGTAACTCTTTACCAATCCTTGATAATTTTTTATTTGTAATTGAAAATGGTCAAATGACTGTTTCGGCTTCAGACGCAGAATCTACAATCAGTACTCAACTCGATGTCGAATCAAAAGAAAAAGGTAAAATCTGTATCCCTGCAAAATTACTTTTGGACGTATTGAAAAACTTACCAGAACAACCGTGTACATTTTCTGTTAATGTGGATAATTTCTCTATTGAAATTGCATACAATAATGGGAAATCAAAAATGGTTGGATATAGTGGAGATGATTTTCCAAAAACACCAACTTTAGAAAATCCAAGTTCAATCCAGATTACTGGAAGTATCATTTCTTCAGCAATCAATAAAACTTTATTTGCTGCAGGTGTAGATGATTTACGTCCAGTGATGAGTGGTGTTTTTTGTGAGTTTTCTCCAGAAAGTATAACATTTGTAGCTACAGACGCACATAAGCTTGTTCGATATACAAGAACCGATTCTCAAGCGACAGGAAGTTCTTCATTCATCCTCCCAAAAAAACCGTTGAACATACTAAAAGCAACAGTTTCTAATGATCAAGAAGTACAATTGGAATACAACGATTCCAATGCAGTATTTACGTTTGGCAACATCGTACTTGTCTGTAGACTTATAGATGGTAAATATCCAAATTATGAAGCTGTCATTCCAAAAGAAAATCCAAATGTGTTAACAATTGATAGATTACAATTCTTAAGTTCTGTAAAAAGAGTTTCTATTTTTTCGAATAAAACGACGCACCAAATTCAATTGAAATTAGCGGGATCAGAACTTTCTTTATCTGCAGAAGATCATGACTTTTCTAGCGAAGCTAACGAGCGCATCACATGTAATTATTCTGGTGAAGACATGGAAATTGGTTTTAACTCTCGTTTCTTAATGGAAATGTTAAACAATCTTGAAACAACAGATGTAAGATTAGAAATGAGTGAACCAAGCAGAGCAGGATTATTAATGCCATCAGAATCAAACAAAAATGAGGACATTTTAATGTTGGTAATGCCAGTTATGTTAAACCGATAAATCTCTATTTATCACAAATTCGAATTATTCTTGTAAAGCCGATTAGAGCCTTTATTTATCGGAAATAATATCCATTTAACCTTGCTGATTATTTTTTTCTTTGCGTTTGAAATAAAGTGCATCGATATAAAACAAGAATTTCATTGAGATACTATTGATTTGAGGTTGATTAAATAAAGTGTTAAAAGCTCCAAAATAATTTGTTTCTTCAATTGATTGTGAACTAAAAATATTATTCTTATACACAATTCGAAGCTCACTTCCTGGAGAAAAAACCCAACGATAATTTATATCTATGGTAAACGCATTAAAAATTGTATTATGCACAGATTCACCTTCATCGTTTAGTGCTAAATAGTTTATCTCTCGAGTCTCACCTTCATCTTCTAACGCAAGAAAGCTTTGATATTCTACTTGTGCCCAATAATGACGTATTTGCAAATCAATTCCCATTCTTTTCGTGAAAATAAATTCTGAAGTTATAGTGTTTTCAATATCAATTCGATCCCTTACTCCTAAAACAATCTCATCACTATAAGTTAGATCCTGTCCTGATATGTATCCAAAGCCACGAATGTTGAAATCAATAGTACTTCGTAATACAAAATTCATTCGATCAGAGACTCTAACTCGTGGGCTTAAAACGAAACTAGAACGATACTGATCTGTTCCAAAGAAAGGAGTATAGCTTAAACGTCCATCCAAGGCAAATCGTTTGCTATAGTCTGAAGTGAAGAAATAACTCATCCGTGCATTTGGATTAAACTTTACTGGCTTTCCAAATTGTCTGGACTCAAAATGATCAACTGATCCAAATGGACTTACTTGCGCGAATAGCCGCATGTATATTTGTTTCTTATGAAGACCGCCTAATCGGAAAGAAAAATCTGTAAAGCTAAATTTTTGTGGGCGATACAATTCGTTATAAAACCAAGAAATTTCTGCATTTCTTCGGAAGAATCGTTTACTTCCATTGTAATCATTCCACTCTAATGATGCACCATAGCCTCTAGAGTTATTATTTCGGATAAATCCCAAATCATTTGGATCATAGGTCTCACTTTCTTCACTATATCTAACTCCATATTGCCATTTTCCAGCTACTTTATCAAAATTAACTGAAGCTCTATGTCCAAAATTAGTTTCTTGATCATCAAAAACTGTCGATAAGGCAATATTTGTCCTCATCCGATAATTTCCTCCAGACGTATAAAGACTAGCGACCCCAGCTGTTACGTTCGCATCTCTATTGCTACCTTCTCTAATAACATTTGTGTTGGCTAAGGAAATTGTACTGTTGTTTTTTAAGTTTTGAGAGAGAACAAATATATTTTTATTGGTTAAAGGATTTGTCACAAAAGTTCTTTGATTTCCTAAAGAATTTTCTATTATTGCTTCTGACCTACCTTCAACTGCATTAAACACCCCTATTCCGAGTCCACTTTTTGTTCTCCCGGATATTTTCGTAGCATTCAACAATTGAGACACTGACGGATTAATCACAACGCGATCCCCAGTTGACTCGTCTAGATCATCATACACATTTGATTGATTAAATGGACTGCCACCAATTCTCCTTGAATAAAAAATATTACCAATAGAGAAGAGATCCGTACCTTCCAAGAAGAAAGGTCTGTTCTCTGAAAATCGCACCTCAAAAGGACTTAAATTTAGTATTTGATTATCAGATCTTGTCTGACCGAAATCTGGAACTACCGTCATATCCAAAGTGAAGGCATCGTTCAATCCCAATTTTAGGTCTAAACCACCTGTCAATCGATTTTTCCATGTCTGCTTTTGCGAAGCTTCATCAAATGAATTCTCAAGATAACCTGTTGCATAAGGCGTAAATGACAATCGAACCGGAGGTTCAATATTCTCAATTCCTATCAATTTACCCGATTGTGTTATTTCACCAAAAATCTCTGGGTTTATGGGATTCCAATCTGAAGTCTCTCTAACAGCTCTAACTTGACGAGAAAAATTTATATTCCAATTCTGTACTTTCTTGTTTGGAAATCGTAAGGCGGAATATGGAATCTTTATTTCAACGGACCATCCAAAAGACTGCCGCTTAACTGATGATCTCCAGACTGCATTCCATGAATCATCCATGTCATTTAAAGATGCCAAAGCATCTATTTCAACCCCCGTGGATGTAACCCCGAATGAAAAGGCCGAGATATTATTTGCATATGGATCAATAGTTACTCCAAACCAATCTGCATTTCCTGGGTCATCCCGCTGCGACATGATATAACTTATGGAATCAACGTTCTGATAATGCATTTCCGCACCAATGTATACTGCTGTATTATCATAGTACATTTTCACGACCGTCTTGTACTTTGAAAGTTCTCCAAAAACAGGCCGCCGAACAATGAATTTTCCTAATGCTTCGGCATTTATCCATTGTTCTTCTTTGAGATCACCATCGATTTGTACTTTATTAGTACTCTTTTTTATTCGATACTCTTGCTGTGCAGAGAAAGTACTATAGTTAATTATAGCAAGAAAAACAAAAAGAGTTTTTAATACATTCATAGATGCTGAGGAAGTCTAGTGGTAGCAAACTTAAGGAATTGATTCGACAATTATCCAGTTTTTAAACCTATTTAACATTTCTATTTTATGGCTTAAACCCCAATAACATAGGTTCTCCAATTGGTCTAAACTTCCTTCCGCCCTCTAAATTCTGATTCAATATCAATTATTGCTCATTCATCGATAAATTAGTCGATTTAATAGATAATTTATTCAACGTTTTTTTATCCAATCAAAATCTCAATATGAGTTTAAGGTTGAATCGGCGTGATGTCAAATAATTGGGAATAGAATAAAACTTCCCTTGAGTGTCTTGAACCCATTGCTTGGATAAAACATTATTAATACCAAGTAGATTAAACACTTCGAAAGTCAGAATTGCATCTGTAAAATTTTTATTCCAGAATGACTTCTTTACTTTCTTT
Organism: uncultured Flavobacteriales bacterium; assembly: GCA_905480355.1. Classification (GTDB taxonomy): domain Bacteria; phylum Bacteroidota; class Bacteroidia; order Flavobacteriales_D; family Crocinitomicaceae; genus UBA4466. The sequence continues at coordinate 11,826 of CAJQQA010000097.1, forward strand.
TTATACAAGAAATCATAAGACATTCCTACATCTACTCTGAAATAAGATTTAATTCTTAATGTATCTTTGTAGTGCTCAAAGTCAGGTGGTCCATAAGGTAATCTAGACCCGAATAGCAAACCCATTTGCACGCTAAAGCTTTCATAACCTGGCATTCTATCTTGGACTAAAGCTGCGAAATTCATAAATTGATCTGTAGGTCTAGGAATAAACCCTGGCTCTACCCTAACACTATCAACTACAGTTTGATCTTCAGAAATACCAAAGACTATTTTTTCCCCAGCAGCATTCAAAAAGTTGTAATAATAATCACTCAACAAATCTTCTTTTGTTGATAAGAATCCAACCTTGAAAAAAGATTCTACCCCTTCAATAAACTGTCCGTGAACATTCAAATCTAAGCCATAAGCATAAGCAACAGCATCATTGTCTGCATAATAACGAATACGCACATTGTCGACTTCATAAGGGTTTACATCCCACATGTACTTATAATATGCTTCTGCCGTAAATTTGAATGGAACTTCTCTATCCCACATTCCAAAGTAAACATCTGTTCCTAGAACCAAATGAGCCGATTTTTGTGCTTTCACATCCAAATTGAGTTGACCATCAAATGTTCTAAATTCTCGGTAAAAAGGCGGTTGGTAAAACATTCCTGAAGACAAATGAAAATTTGTATTTCGGCGTACGATTTTATCATTTTTTACCATATAAACACGAGGGTAATATTTCAATGATGCTCTCGGCGTCACGAAAAACTCATTATTTGAAGTTGTATAACCCGACCTCGCACCAACTGTTAACGCCCAACGGGATGGAGATTCTAAAATTGTATCACTAAATAATTTGGTGTACTTCCCTTTTTCTTTCGTCTTGTACTTTTTTTCTATACTTACAATTCTATTTTTCTGATTTTTAGACCAAACAGAATTTAATTGAACAAAGCCTGTATATCTTTGTGCTTGCAAATCAAGGTCACTCTTTAATGATTCAAAAAGCGTAATCTGATCATTATTGGACTGAGGAATCGAAAAACCTGCAGAATCAATAAGTTTCCATTCACTAATTTTATCAGTGAAATAATCCATTTGAAAATTAACACCCCATTTCAATTGATGACTCTGAAATTTAGTCCTTTCATTATCTTTAAATCCTTTAAACAACTGATGATCTCCATTATGATAAACATTAACTATTGTAGCATTTAATTCATTTCGTGCATGTGACAGAAATGATCCAATTCCTAATGTTGCAATGGAGTCTCCGAATTCTTCCTTCGAGGGATCTGTTTCCAATTCGTTTATAAAATATTCTCCAAGAATATCAAATGACTCTCGTTCTATTGTATTAAATACAGTTGCGTAAAAATCAATGTTTGTTAGTTTTGATGGCTTCCACTTCAATGAAGTTCCACCTGTCATCGAGGTGAATTTTGTCTCTTCTTCTCCCTCAAAATAAACTCTAAATGAAAATGCTTCGTTGGCTGTTCCAAAATCTGTTTCTGCAGTTTCCGGTTTAAATCTGTAATTGTTTGATGAAAAATGACCTAAAACTGACCAAGTTAGCTTTTCGTTTATCGCATAGTTCGTAACAAATTGAGCATCCCAAAACACAGGGTTATAAGCTCCTTTTGTGGGCAAGGCATTTAAAAAATAGCCATTGGATCGATACCTTGCTCCTACTAAAAAATTGAATCTTTCATTCGGTGCGTGCTCGATATGAGACTCAACACCCAGTAATGAGACCATGGCGGAGCCTCCTAGTGAATCAGGTGTTTTGTATGTAATATCTAGTACCGAACTCAATTTATCTCCATATTCGGCATTAAAACCACCACCTGAAAATTGAATAGATTCAACCAAGGCCGTATGCAAAAAACTCATGCCTTCTTGTTGACCTGAGCGAGTTAAAAACGGTCGATAAATATTGAATCCGTTAACATAAACCAAATTCTCATCATAGCTACCTCCACGCACATTGTAATTAGTGGTTAGCTCATTATTTGAAACAGCGGAGGTCGTATAAATAAGTCCTTTTTCAATTCCTCCCCCTGGTATATTTTGCCAATCTACTGGAGGGAGAAAATCGATTGAGAAAGGATCTTCTCTTTTTCCCTGTGCATCAACAGTTTGTTCTTGCTGAAAAGGGAATTTAATATCCGTAAGTTTTGTGCGTGCAATTGTAATCGTTACAATACGTTTTTCAATAAAACTTCCAAATCGTAATTCAAGCTCGACAAGTCCTTCATTTGAAAAGACAAGATCAAATTCTCCTTTCTCATTTGTAAATACAAGTTTTGGTGAAGCATCTTTAGAATAAACTTTAACCAAGTCCAAAGCAATTCCTCGTTGATCAGTGCAATTACCGACAACATGATATTCTTGTCCAAAAAGACACGAGGATAAAAATAACGATAGAAAGAGTAGTATTTTATGCATTGTTTTATAGTCGATTATCAAACGATTAAAAAAGACGTATATTTCAAATTGATTATGATTCTTCAAGAATTAATAAATCCTTTTCTTCTGGACTGATACAATCATACAAGGCATCTAATTTGTCAGCATAATTACCATCTGGACAAAAGGAAAAGAAATTAGTTGTCCTTTCTTGCAAACCACCATTCGGAAATAACTTATCGATAATCTGATCAATTGTCTTCATTGCGCTCTCATGCTTTGATTTAGAAATTTTAATCAACTTCGATTTAATTCCTTCAATTTGCTTTTGCAATTTAACGTTCTCAGCACTTGAATATCCAACCATAGAGGAATCTACACCAGCTATTAAATCAGTGATTTCTAGTTTCAATTCTTCAATAATTCCATCCACATTTTTGAAATGAAGTGCTTCATCTGAATTGTTCTGAACATATTCTTTCTTTAATTGATCTTTTGTTTTAAATATGTCTTCCAGCAGTAATGCAATTTTCTCTTTCTTCTTCGCTATTGCCAATTCTATCCAAATCACAGAATTGCGCACTCCGACTTGAGGGAAAACACAATCTACAGCATCAAAAACGGCTTTCAATTGCAACCAATACGAAACTTCGCCACCTCCACCGATGTAGCATAAATTAGGTAATATCATTTCTTGATATAAGGGCCGTAAAATAACATTTGGAGAAAATCGTTCTGGAAATTTTTCAAGTTCAATAAGAATTTCTTCTTTCGTAAATTTTGCTATACCACTTACCGAATACTTCCCATTCTCAAGAATTATGCGTTCTCTCAAACCATCTTTTATATAGAATAAATTTATTTCCCTGGGATTCACTTGAATTTTATACCCTACATTTATAAGCTCTTTATTTGTTTTTGTCACTAAATGGAATGAAAACTGCTCAGTCAATTCTTTTTTCACGGTCGGCGAAAATATTTTTTTTAGTTTAGCATCATCGCCATCAATAATAATTAACCCGTATTTCTTAAATAACAAATGAACCAAATTTCGCGTAGCTTCAGTTAAATTGTCTCCTTGATACGCATCTATCAATTGATGAATTTCTCCATTAGGATGATTAGAAAACATTTGTTTTATCTCATTCTTAAAATCGGTGAATCCATCTAAATTAAACCGACCAACAGGACCTTTTTGTGATGCTTCCCAAGTAATCTTTTTTGTGAATAAGTTGAGCGATTGAATTTCTTCGAAATCGTGATCTTCCGTCGCCATCCAATAAACAGGAACGAATTTATTCTTCGGATGAATTTTCTTCAATTCTTCACATTGTTTTATGGCGTGTAGAATTTTCAATACAAAATACAAAGGACCAGTGAAAACAGATAATTGATGTCCTGTGGTAATCGTAAAAGTATTTTCATCTAGAAGTAAATCAATATTCAGCATTGTTAATTCATTCTCTGCTACTTTCTCATACTGTCTTTGCAAAGCTTCAACTAAAATATTTCTAGTTTCTTGTCGAAATGAGCTACTCTTATCAGTAAGCTGTTTATTAAAGTTTGGTGCAGAATATGTATGATTAAGAAACGGCAAATAAGCATCTTGATTATATACTAAATTCAATTGCTGCTTACTAATTTGGCTTAAATAGTCTCGATGAAATTTAAATATTTGCATTCACAAATATACTTTAACTGTTTCAAAATTTGAATAATAATGTACAGAATGTATCTTTGGAAAAAATATACAACAATGGAAGCATTAATTAAGACAAATCATGGCAATATGAAAGTAGAGCTTTATGACAAAGAAACACCTTTAACAGTTGCAAACTTCGTGAAGCTTGCTAATGATGGTTTTTACAAAGATTTAAAGTGGCATCGAGTATTGCCTAACTTTGTGATTCAAGGAGGGTGTCCCAATTCAAAAGATGGTGAAAGTGGAATGGCAGGAACTGGTGGACCAGGATACCAAATTGATTGTGAAACGACAGGTGAGAAGCAACATCATGAAAGAGGTGTCTTATCTATGGCTCACGCTGGAAAGAACACTGGTGGTTCACAGTTTTTTGTATGCCACTCTAGAGACAATACTGCACATTTAGATGGTGGGCACACTTGTTTCGGGAAAGTAATTGAAGGTGTTGACACTGTTGATTCAATAACTGAAGGAGATAGTATTATCAATATTGAAATTCTAGGTTAAACTAATAAAACAAAAAATTGAACGAGTGATTGATTAGTATTAGTCACTCGTTTTTATTTTACGCCTTTATTTTATCTGTTACTGTGATTTAATCTAGACTTTCATGCATACTTGTTCATATGCCATAGTTTTCAAGAAAACTGCCCTTTTATTAACAAAATGGGAAAAATAACGTACTATTCATTTCAAAAAATTAACTTTGTTTCATGAGTGATTTTGTTGTTTCAGCGAGAAAATATAGACCACGTACCTTTGACACATTGGTGGGGCAAAAGTCTATTGCATCTACACTGAAAAATGCAATTAAGAATGATCATTTAGCGCAAGCATTTCTATTTTGCGGTTCTCGTGGTGTTGGTAAAACAAGTACTGCAAGAATATTAGCCAAAACAATAAATTGTTTTAATAAAACAGATAGTATTGAAGCTTGCGACAAATGTGAATCATGTGAATCTTTTAACACTGGGTCATCTTTTAACGTTTTTGAATTAGATGCAGCATCCAACAACTCAGTAGACGATATTCGTAATTTAATTGATCAGGTTCGTGTTGCTCCCCAATTAGGCGATTATAAAATCTACATTATTGATGAGGTGCACATGCTTTCAGCTTCGGCTTTTAATGCTTTTTTAAAGACACTTGAAGAGCCCCCAAAACATGCTATTTTCATTCTTGCGACAACGGAGAAACACAAAATTATTCCGACGATATTATCGCGCTGTCAAATTTTTGACTTTAATAGAATCAAGGTTTCTGACATTGCGAACCATTTGAAATTCATTGCTGAGAAAGAAGGCATCAATGCTGAAGACAAAGCTCTGCATATAATTGCTCAAAAAGCTGATGGGGCATTAAGAGATGCTTTATCAATCTTTGACCAAATCGTTACGTTTTCAGGGAATTCAATTACATTCGATGGCGTTATTGAAAATCTAAATATTCTTGACTATGATTATTATTTCAGAATAGTTGAAAGTGGACAAAAAGAAGATATCCCATCCTCTCTCCTACTCTTAAACGAAATAGTTGATAAAGGTTTTGATCTTCATAATTTTGTCGTTGGACTTGCAGAGCATTATCGAAACGTACTCGTTTGTAAAGATGTTCGAACAGCAAGCTTATTAGAGGTAAGTGAATCTGTTCAAAAGCAATATATAGAACAATCAAAAAATATAGAGAGCAATCATTTGCTAAGAGCATTGGGTGTTTTAAGTCAAACAGACGTTGACTATAAATCCGCTAAAAATAAGCGACTCTTGGTCGAAATGGCTTTAATGCAATTGTGCTCTATCAACTTAGAGTTCCAAAAAAAAAAAGCCTGACGGATCCCGTTAAACTAATTGACTTCCCTGATCAGGGTTTAAGAAAGAAAGTAAAAAAAGCAACGGTTAAGCCTAGCAGTATTCCCCCACAAAAAGTTGCTGAAAAAGTAGAACCAAAAATTCTAAAAACTCCTTCTGGGCAATTAAACACTTCTAATCTTTCCATAAATAAAATTATGCAGAAGAAAGAAGAAATTCAATCTTCTGAAGGATTAGACATCAGCAACATGCCTCGAAATGACTACCAGCATGATGATTTTATTATGCGTTGGAAACGGTTTGCGTTTCAAATGAAGGAAAAGGGTAAAGAGACGTTTTACAATGCTATGATTAAGAGAGATCCGAAATTAAAATCTGAGCACCTTTATGTTATGGAAGTAGACAATCAAATTCAAATAGATTACATCAAACCAACTTTGTCTGACTTGATTTCATACATAAGAAAAGAGTTGAAAAATTATCAAATAAATATAGAGATGACCATTTCTGAAAAGCCAGACGAAGAAGTGAAATTTCAAACAGGAAAGGATAAATTTAAAGCCCTAGCGAGGAAAAACCCGAATCTGCATTCATTAAAAAATGCATTTAATTTAGATATCGATTTTTAAAACTACAGCTTAATTCTCAACTGTACTGTAATATCTGTTTTTGTATTCCCCTCTATTTCTTCTGCACCTGAACCTAAAGAAGATCGATTTGCAAAAATGCTAACCCCATACCGAAACCATATATCAAATCGATGTAGGAATTTATATTGAATCATAGCATATGCTCGACTTCCTCTATAATAATAAGAAGGTACTGAGAACACATATAACGCATTATTCTCATACGTGTAAATTCGAGTATCGTAACTATCTGTATCAAACAGAGCGTATCGCATTGATATACTTATCGGTGATGATTTTGGCTTGAAAATAAAATCTTGAGTAATAATCATACCATCTTCATTTTCTTCACTCAATCGATTTATAGTTACATATTCTATTCTGCTCTTTAGCTTTACACTTTCAGAAACTTTATAGCTCAGATTAAATCGATAATTTCTCTGAAGAATATCCTCCAATTCTGTTATCGTCCCATCTGAATTACGGCTGTTTTTTTGCTTATTCTGTTCCCGAAATCGAACATAAACTTCAAAATTACGACTTGCTCGATAACTTTGCTGAAGCATAAATTCATGACCAATCGACGGGCCATCAACTTGAAATTTAAATCCAGGAAATTTAAATACATCTACATAGACATTTGTTAAAATGACTCTCGACCAATTTAATTTCAGTCCAGCATAGAGCCCATTTTCATTTTGTGTTTTACTCCCTTCTGCAAAGCCGGCGTTATAGAATGTCTGATAATCTTTTGCATAATTCCTATAGATTAAACTCATAGAAACTTTCCTGTCCAGTGAAAACAAGACTCCATGTAGATTCGCAAATCCTCCTGAGTAAGATACTCTAGAGACTTCTCCAAAAAAATTGAAATTTTTATAAATCCAATTATAATCTGCACTTAGACTAAAATTACTTTTTCCTCTGAAATCAAATCGATTATAAGAAGTAGTATCTTTCGAGAAATCCTTATCATAACCGAGATAAATAGCAGCAATTCCGAAATGAAAATTTCTATTCTGATATCTAAGGTTTGAACCAATAATTATTTCTTGCAACGTATTCTTTTTTGAAAACTCAGAATTTGTTCGATGTAAACCACTAAGATTGATGCTGGAAATGAATTCTTGCTCTTCAATTAACGAATCTAGAATAATAGATCCATCAACACCTTTCATTGATGCAAAGGTAGTAAGTGAGATTTTTTTATACCCAAGTTCAACTGCAGCTCCTCTTAAAAAACGTGTTTCATCAACAGAAGTGTATGGCTTCAATGAGTTTGCAGTTTTCTTAACATTTGTAACGTCTGCACTTTTTCCAAAAGCATATCCTGACCAAAAATTTAAGCCCTGCCCAATTTGCACTTGATAATCACCAAGCGCAACTGTCTTCAAATATTTCCCTCCTTTATAGAAAGCGTGTGCTGAATAAAAATCAAAGCCATTCTTTTGCTGCCCTTTAAAAAATTCTTCTCCGGGGTCTTTTTCTGCAGTTACACCAATACTAAGGTTTGTTCTGTAATTAAATCGCAATCGAGTATAATAGCGATTCGCATCACCATGGTAAAAAGAATTACTATTATTCAATATTGAGTCTGGTACATTCTCATAGCCCGATTTGTCTTCCTTTATTGTTTGAAATCTTAAAAAAGCTTCAAATTTCCCTTGCTTTATGGCTTCTTTTAAACTTACATGTAACTGATCTAATTTATCATCAACTCGGACAAAGGGAAGTACCAAGCGAATGGTGTTCATATCCCAATACTTCAAACCTTGCAATTCATAAATTGAAATGAATTTACCGAAAAGTCTGATGTGTAATAGAACATCGTTAATTTGCAAATCTGTCAGTAAACCAATTTCATGAAGTAATTCAGAATTTGCTGAATTCAAATTTAGTGGGTTATCATAAAAATAATATAATTGTTCAACCAATCCCGTCAAATCAATATTTTCATCTTCTAATTGCTCAGAAATAAATTCTATTCTTTGCTGAACTATATCCGCCTTTTGTTGACCAAAAAGCTGAGCCCCTGAGACCAGCATTACAAAAAACAATATATACTTCACTTTCAACACTACTTCTTCGCTTTAAATAAAAGTGAAAAATGGGGAGACCAGCCTAAGGTCCTATCGTAAGAACTACCCAAGTCAATATGAAATTGATCAAAATGATAACCAAAACCAAAAGTCAAATCAGTCGGAGCTGTGCCAATTCCACCTCTTATATAAAATTTTGAAACAAGTTGATAGTCAACACCTGCCTTTATTCTCAAGTCGTAATCCATATCTTTTTCAAACTCACCAGAAATTAATAATTTTTTTGAAAATTGGTAGGAATTACCAAATCTAATCACCGTTGAATAACGATCATCTTCAAAATCTGACAGTTTTGCTCGGCCAATATTAAATGTACTAATTCCCAAGCTCCATTTATCGGTAATTTTAGCGTAAATTCCTGCTTCTGCAGAAACTGAACTTGAAGAACCATAATTATTCGATAGTTTCAATCCTTGGTAGTTTAGCTGAACCCCTACAAATAATTTATCTGATAATCTCATACTATAACCTAATCCCGCTTTTGAAGAACGAAATTGAGAATAGCCATACATATGTGCGCCAACCGAGATCACCCCAACTTTAAGTGGTATTGCAATAGCTAAAGCCTGATTTTGTAATTCTGATGATAAAAATCTATTCTCATATGACAATCCAGCACTAAATTCTTCAATGGCGCCAAGAGCTCCGGGATTGTTGTGGTA
>CAJQQA010000098.1 GCA_905480355.1 uncultured Flavobacteriales bacterium
GATATTCCTTCGAATCAAATACTTCACAGGTAAATATGACAGTAAAACACTTAAGACTGACACCATGAAAAGGATCAAAGCTCCATCTTTGTATGAAATTCTCATTGGAAATGCTTCGCCTCCAGAATTTGGCATTGTAACCAATTCAAATTCAATTTGTAAAAAACAGACTAAATATCCAAAGAGTAAGCCAAACAATATCCCTTTAACTGCAATAAGAAGACCTTCATAGAAAAAGATATTAAATAAAAATCTTCTATTTGCTCCAAATGCAACCATTGTTTTAATATTGTCCAGTTTTTCAACGAACAACATTGTCAAAGAGGCAACTAAGTTAAATGCTGCGAGCACGAAAATAAAAAGTAAGATAATCATGACAATTACTTTTTCCGATTTACTTGTTTGGTAAATGAGCTCATTTTTTTCATAGCTAGTTTTTACAATGAAATCTAATCCTATTAAATTTTGAACTTTCGCTTTTACTTCCTCTTTATTACAATCGTCTTCACAGTCAATATAGTATGCCGAAATTTGATTAGAATAATCAAGAAAGTCTTTTGCTAAATCTATAGGAATTATGAATGAAGAGGCATTCACTTCTTTGTTATAGTTTACCCTTCCTGAAACTGGCACAAGTTTTGATTTGAAAGGGCTTCTCCCTAGTCTGATTTTTATTTTTCTTTTTGGGACATAACAGATAAGTGATTCAGAACCGTATTCTGGAATATATCCTCCTAGTTTATCGAGTAAAGTTGCTCCAATTAAGCCGTAAGATTTATTCTCCTTTTCTAAAAATGGCTCACCGTCAACCATATGTTGGGCCAATTTGCTCATCACTAAAAAGCTAGAATCTACCCCCAACATACTCGCGTTGATCCATTTATTCTCATGCTTAAGAATAATAACTTCCTCTATTGCTCTGGAAAGACTGACAATTTCATCTATTGACTTCAATTTCTCAACGTCAATTCTATTCTCGTTGAATGATTTACCCTCTGCAATATGAATTGTAATGTCAGAATCAAATTCAGAATATAAATTCTCAATCATCATCTCAATACCGTTGAAAGCAGTCAGCAATATTATCATTGCTGCTGTTATTGCAGCTATACCAATAACGGAAATTCGTGTAATTAAATTAATTACATTCTTCTTTCTTTTTGCAGAAAGATATCTTCTTGCTATAAAAAATGAGACGCTGATACTGAATTATTTTTTTAGTAGTTCATCAATTTTACTGGCATAGTCCAAGGAATCGTCAATAAAAAATGAAAGTGATGGTATATGCTTCATGCTTTTTAATCTTCGTCCAACCTCCCCTCTAATGCGTGAAGCATTGACCTTAATATGTTCTAAAACTTCGTCTTTCGGAGGTCCTGCAAAAATACTTAGGTAACATTTTGCAGATGATAAGTCTGGCGAAACTCGCACTACCGTGACTGTAACCATAGCTCCTAGGCACATTTCTCTTGCATTTCGTTGAAAAAACATGGACATTTCTTCTTGAATTACCCCTTCTATTCTACTTTGTCTAATTGAACTCATGCTACAAAAGTAAGAATTGTTCTCACTGAACACGTGCACAAGGAAAACAAAAAGTATATTTGTTGATATCGATGAAATCAGTATTAGAAATATTTAGGTATACTTTTAAGTATAAGGGACTTGCAGGACTTGTCATTCTCTTCAATATCCTCTACGTAATTTTCAATTTAATTTCGTTGGCTTTATTTGTTCCTTTTCTTCAAATATTGTTCAATGATGCAAATGAATCGATTGTTCAACCCATTTGCGAACAGGGAGTTATTAATTATTTCATCTATCAAGGCCAGCTTTTCGATTACAACATGAGCGTTCTCACTCAGTCAAATCCAAAAGAGGCATTGTTCGTTGCATGTATTTCTATTGGTGTCGCGTTTTTTGGGAAGACGCTTTTTAGGTATGCAGCAATTTGGTGCCAATCCAAATTGCGAATGTCAGTAGTTAGAGATGTTAGAGATCGTATATTCGAAAAGGCAATGCGCCTCCCTATTTCATATTACACCGATGAGAGAAAAGGAGATTTGATTTCCAGAATGCAAAGTGACGTCAACGAAATTGAAATTGCCGTTGTATCAATGTTGGAAGTCTTTTTCAGAGAGCCAATCGCTATTGTAATCAATTTGTCAGTATTAATTTACTGGAGTCCAGAGTTGACAATGTTCTCATTAATACTTTTGCCTTTTGTTGCGTTGATAATTGTATTTATTGGTAAAAGCCTGAAACGCACAGCTAAGCAAGGCCAAGAACAAATGGGAACTCTTTTTTCTGTAATGGATGAATCCCTTGGTGGTATTCGTATTATCAAAGCTTTTAATGCGATTCCGCAAGTGTTGAAGTCATTTAAGAAAGAAAACTTGAAACATCAAAAACTCATTACAAAAGCTTTTAGAAAAAGAGACCTTTCCTCTCCATTAAATGAATTTTTGGTAACCATAATTATGCTTGTAATTGTATGGTATGGCGGAGTACTGGTGCTTGATTTAAACGAAAATTCTAGTTTAACTGGCCCACAATTTCTTGGTTTTATTCTTGTTTTTTCTCAATTAACTCGCCCTATTTCAGGAATAGCGAAAGAAATTGCAAATCTCAATAAGTCGAGCGCTTCTCAAGCGAGAATTAATGAGGTACTCGATGCGGATGAAAAAATATACGAAGCAGAAAATCCGTTAGAATTAGACGATATTAAAACTGCTATTCATTATAAAAACATTTCGTTTAAATACAATCAAGTAAATGTTCTGAAGAATATCTCTTTTAAAATCCCTGTCGGCCAAACGGTAGCCCTTGTTGGTGAATCAGGCAGTGGAAAATCTACTATTGCAGATTTACTCCCTCGTTTTTACGATGTCCAAGAAGGTCAATTACTTATTGATGAGAAGAATATTAAAGATATATCAATCACCTCTTTAAGATCACATATTGGAATTGTTTCACAAGAGTCTGTATTATTCAACACAAGTGTAAAAGAGAATATTGCATTTGGGATTCCTACTGCTACAGATGAAGAAATTATCAGTGCCGCAAAAATAGCAAACGCTCATGCTTTCATTCTAAACCTAGAAAACGGTTATGACACAAACATTGGCGAACGAGGAAATAAACTTTCTGGAGGTCAAAAACAACGTTTAAGTATTGCCCGTGCGATTCTTAAAAATCCTTCGGTTCTAATTCTTGATGAAGCTACTTCGGCTTTGGATACCGAATCAGAAAAGTTAGTTCAGGAGGCTTTAGATAAATTGATGGACAATCGGACAAGTTTAATTATTGCTCATCGATTAAGTACAATTAAAAAAGCCAACGTTATTCATGTAATATCAAAAGGTGAAATAATAGAAAGCGGTTCCCACGATGAACTGATGCAGAAAAAGGGACACTATTTCTCCCTTTCTACAATGCAGGGCATTAATTCGTAAACTTTATATAACCTTGCGGGTCAACTGGTGTTTGATCAATCCATAATTCAAAATGTAGATGGGGACCATCCGTGTTTTCGCCTGTGTTACCAATAATAGCAATTGGATCCCCTAATTTGACGCGTTGTCCAGTCTTTTTAATCAATCTTTTATTGTGTTTGTATACCGAAAATACCCCATCATCATGTTGGATAATAAGTAGATTTCCATCTTTATTTGTATAGCCTGAATAAACGATAACTCCAGCTAAACAAGATTTTATTATATCATTTTTTCGCGCTACAATGTCAATTCCTTTATGGTTTTTGATGTTAAATTTCTGGCTTATTTCTCCAAAAATTGGACTTCCAAAATATTTAATCGCTCGAACATTTTCACTCTCAAGTGTTGACATGTCCTCTTTTACTTTCAAAGCCAATTGCTTTTCTTCATCAGAAAACTGCGAGTCAAATTCAATTTTAAACAAGGAGTCTCTAATTTCTACTACTGAATCCATTGGGGTATTAATCGGGATTTCTCCAGATAGAATTAATTTGATGTTAGAAATATAATCTTCCTGTGCATTCATTTTATTTGTTAAGTCGTGTACTTTCTGATTTTGAATTTCCAACTTGTCTCGTTCAATGGAAATGTCATCGAAAAAACTTAGTTTGAATATAAAACCAATAAAAAAAACAAATACAAAAAGACTAATGATTCCAAGGCTAATTACTTGAAGAACCGTACTATTAACACTCCAAATTTCCCTAAAGTTCTCAGGGTTAGTAATTGAGAACTTTATGTTTTTCTTTAATTTTCGAATACTATTTCTAAAAAAACTCATCATTTACAAATCTCATTAAATTCAATGGATCTTGCAAATAAATAAGCAAATCCTACAGATAAATCAACAATTGTTAACATTGGTGCTATTTTTGCAGAGTAAAAGCAAACGTTTTCGTTAATTTAACGTTATACAAGTAATGAAACATTTAATTGTCATATTAACCGTTGTTATTCCTCTATTTTCTGTGGGTCAACTAACAACTTCCCCGGGTTCTGCTGCTGCTTTAGTTCAGAATGTTCTTTTGGGAAATGGCGTCACAGTTTCAAACATAACTTATAATGGTTCTCCCGCATCTATTGGGTCGTTTACAGCTGTCAATTCTAATCTTGGGTTGAGCTCTGGGGTTGTTCTGACGACTGGAACCATCTTGAATAATGGGTCAGGACCTCATGGCCCTAATAATTCTGACGGATCTGGAATGGATAACGGCGCACCAGGTTACGGCCCCTTAGGTCCAATTGCAGGAGCACAAACTTTTAATGCTGCAGTACTGGAGTTTGACTTTGTTCCATATTCTGATTCTGTTCGATTTAAATATGTTTTTGCCTCTGAAGAGTATTTGGAATATGTAAATACTGGATTTAATGATGCGTTTGCTTTCTTTATTTCTGGACCAGGAATTCCTGGACAACAAAATATTGCTCTTTTACCGAATGGTCAAACAGTAGAAATTGATAATGTCCATTCTGCAGGTTCAAATGTTAATGGAAATTCTTTTGGACCTGTGAATCAACAATTTTATGTAAATAATACTAATGGAAACACAATTCAATATGATGGCTTTACGTCTGTACTAACGGCAGAGTCTAGCGTTACTTGTGGTGAGACATACCATCTAATTATTGCAATAGCAGATGCCGGTGATGAAATCTTTGACTCAGGTATTTTCTTAGAAGCAAACAGCCTTGAGTCGAATTCACCAATTGATTTATTTCATACAATTTCTGCAAATCTTTTTAACAGTAATAATATTGTTGCAGAAAGCTGTGTTTCAACCACAGTAACCTTGTCAAGAGACGCTAGTAACAGTGCTGTTGCATTAACGATTCCTGTCGATATTTCAGGAACAGCAACTAACGGTTTGGATTATTCTGGCATCCCAAATTTCATTACATTTCCAGCCGGAGTAACACAAGTCGATTTTACATTTAATGCCTTCCAAGATGGATTAATTGAAGGACAGGAAAGTATAATTATGTCATTTTTAATTCTTGATCCCTGCGGTAATGTTAACCCCTTGGACTTAACTATTTTTATCAATGATATCACAGACGTAGTAATTGAGATCACAGGAGAAGAAATCACATGTCCCGGCGAAGAAATTGAGCTAATCGCTACAATCACTGGAGGTGCACCACCATATACCTATCTATGGAATACGGGGGAGACTACTGCTTCTATTTTTGTTTCTCCATCTAGTACACAAACATTTACGGTAGATGTAACTGATGATTGTTTAACACAAACAGTAGCGCAAACCTATGAAGTTGTTGTGCCAGTTATACCTCTTTTAATATTAAATGAATCTGCTGATATCATAGAAATTTGTCCTTTTATTCCGGTAACTCTGCAATCAAATGCTTCAGGTGGCACCTCTCCTTATAGCTATAGTTGGTCCTCCAACTTTGGTGCAAATCTTGGCACAGGCAGTACATATAACTCATTGCCTTCAACAACGACTACGTATACTGTGTTTGTGACTGATTTTTGTGGTGCAACAACTTCCGCGGATATTCTTTACACGATTACAAGTCCGCCTTTGACACTTAATATGTCTCCAACAGTAGAAGTTTGTCCTGGAGATTCAATAGAAATTTCCGCGAATTCTCAAGGGGGATATGGGGAATACCAATATCAATGGTTGCATAGTGGCGAAACTACTGAAACTGTTTGGGTAAGTCCATTAATTACAACTAACTATACAGTAATTGTTTCAGACGAATGTCAAACTTTTACGGTTGAGGGAACAACCCAAGTAATTGTTCAACAACCAATCGCAGATTTCACAGTCACAAGCCAAACTGTTTTTAATAATCTTCCAATACAGTTTCAAAACCTTTCGCAAGATGCAGTTGAATATGAATGGGTTTTTGGTGATGGAAATATCTCATCAAATGTGCACCCGAGTAATCTTTATTCAGAGCCTGGGCTTTACTATATAACGCTAATTGCCATTGATGAAAAAGGATGTAAGGACACTATTCAAAAACCAATTAATATTGAAGAAGAATGGTATATATATGTACCCAATACGTTCACACCAGATGGTAACCGACTAAACAACACCTTCAAAGCAAGTGTTATTGGAATACAGCAATTAAATGTATCTATCTACAACCGCTGGGGCGAAGTTGTGTTTTCCTCCAATGAACCACGTTTCGTTTGGGATGGAACATATCAAGGCCTTCTAGTTAATGATGGTACGTATACATATTCGATAAATTTAATCACAAAATCAGGTCGTGAAAAACAAATCGTCGGCCACGTTAACGTATTAAAGTGATTTCGTTCTTCCACCATCAACAGGAACATTAATTCCGTTAATATAAGAAGCTCTTGGTGATGCTAAAAAAGAAATCGCCTCTGCTACCTCTGTCGGTTCTGCAATTCTCCTCATTGGAGAAAGGCCTGCCATATTCGTGTAAAATTGATCTACCGAAAGTCCTGTTTTTTCTTCTTTAGAAAACGCAATTTCTTTCAGTCTCCCTGTGTTTGTGGCTCCTGGAAGCACATTGTTAACTGTTATATTATACTGACCCAATTCATTTGCTAAGGTCTTGCTCCAATTTGCTACAGCTCCACGAATTGTGTTTGACACCCCTAATCCATCAAGAGGCTGCTTAACGCTCGTTGAGATTACATTGATGATTCTTCCATACTTATTTGCAATCATTCCTTTGTAAAATCCTTGAACAAGTATATGATTTGCTATTAAATGCTGATTAAACGTTGAAGTAAACTCTTCAATTTTAGCATTAATAATTGGGCCTCCTTTTGGGCCTCCTGTGTTATTTACAAGAATATGAGGATTATTTCCTTTACTGACAAAATCTTCTATAACAGATTTCAAATTGGTTGGTTCTGAAAAATCGGCAATCAGATAATCATGTTCTTGATGCCTAGACGAGTTCAAACTTTCTAAAGCCTTTTTTAATTTTTCTTCATTTCTTGCAATCAGAGTTATTCGTGCTCCACGATTTGCAAGTAATTGAGCTGTGGCCAAGCCAATTCCTTGTGTGCTTCCACAAACTACAGCATGTTTCCCTTCTAGTTCCATTCTTTTTTTTTGTAAAGTTAATCGTTTTAGAAAAATTAGATTTCAATACGACAACCTTTTTAACAATTACTTTGATGCTAATTTCTTATCTTTACAGAACTAATAATCAATTAACACAAATATGAAGTCTATACTACTGACGATTAGCTTATTTTTATTCTTTTCAATTAACGCTCAAATTACAGTCTATCCTTATGTGGAAGATTTTGAGGCAGGTGCTGGAGGTTGGACGGTTACTGGAGGTCTATGGGAGCTCGGAACACCTTCTGGTGCGGTTATAAATTCTGCCGCTGGTGGTGTGAATTCTTGGGCCACCAACCTAGCTGGACTTTATCCTAACAGTTCAAATGCTTGGGTAACAAGCCCTGTTTTTGATTTTACAGCTGTTCCTAATCCACTCATGCAAGCTGCGATTTGGTGGAACTCTGAGTTTAGCTGGGATGGAACAGTTCTTCAATCTTCAATCAACGGTGGAACTACATGGCAAAATGTTGGGGCTCTTGGTGATCCAGGAAACTGGTACACTGATGGTACAATCAGTGGGAATCCTGGTGGTCAACAAGTTGGTTGGTCAGGTCGAAATTCATCTGGAAATGGTTCATTGTCATGGGTTAATGCTTCACATGACTTAACTGGTCTTGGTGGACAAGCTAATGTAATCTTACGATTCGCATTTGGATCTGACGGATCTGTTCAGGATGATGGATTTGCTTTTGACAACATCAATATCGTGAACCTTACTTGTCCAGCACCTACTGCATTAACCGCAACAAATATTCTAAGTACAACCGTAGACTTAAACTGGGCGGCCATTGGAAATGCTGTTGATTATGATGTTGAATGGGGTTTCCCTGGATTTGCTCCTGGCACTGGCGCTGCAATAGGTTCTAGTACAAATGTTACTGGTTTAACAACAAATGTAACTGGATTAACACCCATTACTACTTATCAGTTTTATGTAATGACAGATTGTGGAGCATTAGATGGAATAAGTCTTTGGGCTGGGCCTTTCTCTTTTGTTACATCATGTGCTATATTCACTTCTCCATGGACTGATGATATTG
>CAJQQA010000099.1 GCA_905480355.1 uncultured Flavobacteriales bacterium
TGCCTGGACTGTTAACGATTCCAAAGCAGCAGAAAAAATGATTGATCTGGGCATCGATGCTATCATTACCGATTATCCCGAAGCGATTATTGGAGTCCGAGGATCTTATTCCTCTAAACCAAAAAAAAAATAGAGCTATATTTACTCAATGTCTGAATCCATTTGGTTTAGCTGAAAGGATTCTATGATACTAAATTCAATACTCCTAATATTACAGCTGATTTTTTTAGTTAATTCTCATTAATATTAAATAGACCCGGTCAGATTAATAGACAAATGCTTTCATAATGATTAGGTTCATTAACCAAGCGCATATAAAGTATTTAATTAAACCATTTTTTAACTCTGCCCTCTTAAAAAATAAGCTTGAAATCTTGGCTTTTTTAAAAAAAATATAGGAGGTGATAAACAAACCGAAATTTATAGTCAAATGTCAACATTATTAACTATTTTTATTTACTAAAACTTTAAATCAGATTGCTTAAACGCTACAATTAATTAAACAATATAGATATGTATGAACTAGTATACAGCTCAGTAGCCAGAAACAATTTAGAGCTGTCTGATGTTTATGAAATTTTAGAAAAATCTAATAAAATCAACGCTGTAACTGAAATTACAGGATGTCTTTTATACCACAAAGGACAGTTTACTCAAATTTTGGAAGGAAGCGAAGAAAAAATACAAGAGTTATACTCAAGAATTGAGCAAGACCAGCGCCATTTTGATTTGAAGTTATTGTATGCTGGCCATAAAAATGAAAGAATATTCGATAATTGGACCATGGCTTTTATGGAACTTGATAATATTCAATTAGGGGATATCTCAGATCCTTTTTTTGAGAATAATTTACTGCTTTTCTCTGAATTAACAGACAAACCTACTCATGCAGTTAAGTTATTTTGGGAAAAAGTGAGACAAATCATCATGGAGTCAAACTCAGAATAATAGCTTTAAAAAATTAAAACAGTCGTTTATTCAAATTGAAGGTAGCATAATATGAAATACATATTATATATTCTTAAAGCATATTTCTTTCTTGCTTATAAAATTTATTGGCTAAACAAAATTTATACTAATAGACTCTTTAAGGAATTAAATAAAATTCCAACCATCGAGAACAGCTACTTATCAAAGAATTTAAGAAAAAGAATAATGTTTTATACTTCTCAATGTTATATGTCTGCGAGTTGGACGTGTGCATTAAGAGGAGAGCAATTAACTCAAAGAGAGAAAAAGAACGTTATTTACTTAGGCGCGATTACTCCCATTCTTGATGATCTTACAGATACCTTAAAACTTACTTCTACTGAAATATCATACTTACTAAAAAATAAGAAAGGTGAAGAAAGACCTGAATTAAAAATAGCCAGATATTTGTATGAACAACTACTGAGTATGCATAATAAATCCTTTAATGATGTATTTCAAGAAGCATTAATTGCCCAAGATGCAAGTTTGCAGCAGCTTGAAGAAAGAAGTCTCAACGAAAATGAATTAAAAAAAATAGCTCTTGATAAGGGAGGCATGTTTACATTATTATATAGAACAGTTTTGGAAACTCCATTAAAAAAAGGCGAAAAAGATGCACTCATTACTTTAGGCTATGTTTTGCAGCAAATAAATGATATGTTCGATATTTACAAGGACTATATAAACAAACAACAAACACTATTCACTAATTCAAAAAACATAACTATAAACTACTTTGACTATAAATCAAACCTAAGTAAATTAATATTCCAATTTGAAAAATTAGATTTTGAAAAAAAGAATATTGAAAAATGTTTGGTCGAAATCTCAACGATTACAAGTAGAGGAATGGTCTGCTTAAATCAATTGTTAACACTCCAAAAAAATGAATCTGAGTTTGATATTAAAAAATACACAAGAAAACAACTGATTTGTGACATGGAAAAAGTAAATAATATAAAGAAATCATTATTCTACAGCGTGTCTTTTTATCATCAAATAAAAGCTGCTAACAAAAAATAAACAGCGTTTATTAAAAATTTAATAATTTGTTTTTCTATTTGACCATAACCTCCTCATTCAAGAGTAATAATAAATGTCCGGCAGACCAAGAGAAATGATGTGCATTTAAACCTTCTCCATTTCTCGGGTCATAATTTTCTCTAATGGAAACATTAGCATCCATTAATCCGGCAGCATTCTTATACAGTTTTTCACGCATTGAATTTGCTTCCTCTATATAACCATAGTTGCGCATACCAACCAAAGCAAAATAGGCCTGATCTAACCAAACTGGGCCTCTCCAATATCCATCTTTAGGATTAAATTTTGGGTGAGCGGCATCTAAGGTTGGGAATGGACAATGCGTATTGAAATGATTAGTATCAGTAATTACTTTTACAACATCTTCAGCTTGTCGTTCAGCGGCGATCTTTGCCCATAATACAATCCAAGCTTCTGGTCCGAGCACCTTTATTAACTCATTCTTTGTCGTATTGAAATCGTAAAAATAATGCGTCTCTTCATCGTAAAAAAGAGTACGGATGAAGCCTCCTAATTCTTTCATCTCCACTTCCATTTCTGGCATTTTCTTACCAACACTTTCTGATAGCTTTAATAGATCTGACTTTTCTGCATAAAGATAAGCGTTCAAGTCAACGCTTTCTTGATCTAGAGACCACGCTGACAGATTATTTTGCTCCATCTTAGCATCATCGAACCGAACAGCGTTGTCCATTCCACTTTCCCAAGCTGCTGCAATCCTTGTGCCATCTGTTGATCCATATTCACACAATCCATTGTTATTGTGATCTCGATTTTCATACCACCATTCATGATACCGCAATAATTTAGGCAGCATCTCTTTTACAAAAGCGGTATCGCCTGTACGATTGTATACTTCGTAAACTGACCATGAAGCCAAAGGTGGTTTTGTATTTCGCCAGTTATGTCCGTTCAGAAGTGTGTCTCTAAAAACAGCGTCTGCAATCATTCCATGCTCATCTTGAAAATCAAACATTGCACGAATTTGGTTCTTTGCCATCTCAGGTTCAAAGGTTGAAAAGGCCACAGCATGCTTCCATGAGTCCCACGCCCAAAATCCATTGAAATATCCTTGATGATATGATGGAAATACACCTGAATGTAATAACTCGCCTGAAGGAATTCGGTAGTTGTTTACTAATGTTTGAATGCATTTGGCTGCCAAGAGCTGTTTATCTTTACTCAAATTTCTATATGGATGCATGTAGGTTTTCCAACGTTCTTTATTCGCGATGAATAGATCCTCAATTCCTCTATCATTGAATAATAACACCTCATCATTCTCGAAAAAATGGCTAATTATACAATAACGCTTAGTAGTAGAGTTGGCAGAAATCTTTTCTGAAAAAAGCACTTTATTATTTTTGAATATTGATTTACCTGTGATTCTTATTAATAGGTGACTGTTCGCGCAGCCGTAACTAAAGCTTGAAGTATTACCTTCTATTAATCGCTCTCCGCCTAACTGACCCTCGAAATTTAGCATTAAAAATTTATCCGTCTTATTGGTAAAAGAAAATTCTACTAGCACAGATTCACTATTCCCAAATATTGTTTTCGTGGTTATAGAGAATTCGGCATTATCCCCAAATTGCAAAAGCCGACCGCCCTGATATATATTCGTAATTTTTGAGTTGAATTCATCACAGTTGAATGTGACTAATGGCTCATTTGGAATATATCCCATACTATCAGACAACATCCAAGGAGCATCTAGGCCAAAACTTTGTTCTTGGTTCTTAACGCCAAACCATGAACCATTGTCAAAAAAGTAATCGGGTAAAATTGACGGAAAATTTCCCTCCTGCGATTCACTTTGAGCGTAGGGATTTAATCCGGAAAGAAGGGAACATGTTACCAGCAAAAGGTAACGTATCAAGATATTAAAATATGACATAAGCTAAAGGTACATTTATTAAGATTAAATCAATGGTCAACGAAATGGAAAACCAATTACATTTTAATCTACTTTCCTGTTAGTTAGATATTCTCTCTCAATCAACTTGGTGCATTCCATAATACTTATAACACTAACTATATTCCATTATTTATATCTCGCTTCGAATGATAAATCATTCAAGCTTGTAAGTATCTTTTCTAAATTAATTTTATCTTTAATCTAGCGAAACAAGCAATCGTTTAAACGTTAGCAAACATTTTAACATGAAATTTAAATTATTAATAGCTTCTGCATTTCTTGCAATACAAAGTCATTCTCAAAACATTGATAGCTTGTTGTCAGCATTGTATTTTAACAACGGGCCAACAGTATTAGATTCAAGCGGGTTTAATTTCGATTTAGTCTATACTCCTACTTCAACTTATTGGGCAATTGATAGTTTTCCAGAAACTGTTGTTTTTAATGCAGAGCTTTCATATAATAACCCCTTAGATCCAACTGAATCGTATCAAATAAGAATTGGGAAAGGTGGTCAATTGTATTCCTTCAGAAGCTCATTCGGTGAATCTGTCCCGCCTCAATGGAGACCTTTAGGTTGGACACAACCTAACTATGGTGGTGGAACATCTTATGCCCCATGGGTGGATGAAGTTTGGCAAATAGTTTGTGTTGATGGAGCACTGAATAATCCGCCAGATTCCGCCTATTTTATTCATCAATCGGGAGTTTATTTAAAAACTCCAAGTCAAACTCAGCCATTTTACTCTCCAATAGTTGCCGAATATTACAATCCTGCTAAGATGTCTTACTCAATTGTGAACTGGGGACAACAAGCACATACGGACGACCTCCAGAACATTGGGCACACGTCTAGTTTATTGTACTATACTTCATACAGTAACAAAGGAAATGGTATTATTCAGGTGGACAACATGATTTATAATTTTGGGCAAGACAATATTAACTTTCTAAATATGCCTTGGGGGGGCGTCCGGAATTCTAACCTCGATAATTTCTTCATTTCAACTCCAACTAATAATTACAATCTATCACCAGGTCTATATGGACAAACACCTGTAGTGCCAACAGCAAGTACTGGTGGCTGGGTAGCATGGTCAAATGACACATTGGGAAATACACCTGCTTTAGGTATGGTTCATCCTGTAACCACAAATACAAACAACAATGTATTTCGCTATGGTGATGCAGGTGATTTGAATGCAACTTGGAATGAAAGAGACTATCACGTGTTCGAGATGATAAGATTTCCTGCCGTTGGACAGTTGGG
>CAJQQA010000100.1 GCA_905480355.1 uncultured Flavobacteriales bacterium
CTAAATGATTTTATCAACAAATTGTCAAGAAATTGTTAACAAACTTGAATAATCGGAATGGTTTTTGACTTACATTTTCTAATTTAGCAAACAAATAACAATCCATCAAACACCCTTCAATAATGTCGATTAAACAAATAATAGTTATTCTTTCTTTTACGCTTATTACACCAATTAGGGCCCAAGAATTAAGTGTCGAAAAGATTTGGAAAAATTACGAGTTTTTTGAAGCTGATGTTGATGGGTTTCGATCAATGAATGATGGTGAGTATTTTTCAAAAATAGGAAGAACATCAAAAGGAGAAAATGTAACGAAGCATAAATTTACGGACTACTCTGGTAGTGGAGAAGTTGTAATTAGCGCAGAAGCCATTAAAGGGATTAGCATGTCCGGATATTCTTTCAATGCCAATGAAACCAAAGCTTTAATTGAAACTAATTCTCAGAAAATTTACAGAAGAAGCTATTCAGCTATTTATTTTTTATTGGATTTAAAAACCAATGAATTACAGGCGCTAGATGCTGAACGAGAACCACAAACATTAGCAGAATATTCTCCAGATGGAAAAAAAGTTTCTTACATCTATAAAAACAACCTTTTCGTTAAAGATATTTCAAGTGGAAAGGTAATTCAAATAACTTCTGACGGAGAAACAAATAAGGTGATTAATGGCACAACAGATTGGGTATACGAAGAAGAATTTGCGATTACCAAGGCATATGAATGGTCACCTGACAGCAAGCATATTGCTTTTCTAAAATTTAATGAGAATGATGTTACAGAGTTTACAATGATGTATTACAATGAACTGTATCCTTCGCCATATACTTTTAAATATCCAAAAGCCGGAGAGGACAACTCAAAAGTAACTGCTCAATTATTTTCTTTAAGCACAAAAAAAACGAATCCTATCGAATTAGGTGATTATGAATACATACCAAGGTTAAACTTTTCTAAAACAGATAACAACTTAATTTTAATAACTCTAAATCGACATCAAAACCACATCAAATATCACCTAATGAGTATTGTTGAAGATACTCCTGCTGTTAAAACATTCTATGAAGAACATTCAAATACATATATTGACATTGATAACAATCTATTGATTTTACAAGATGGTAATACGATTTTGAGAACAAGTGAGAATTCTGGTTTTAATCACATCTATAAGTTAACATTCAAAGGAATATCAACACAAGTAACAACAGGCAATTGGGATGTGATTGAATTTCTTGGAATTGACGAAGCCAAAGGCATCGTTTATTATACTTCCGCCGAAGAAAGCCCGCTCCAAAAAGGGATTTTTAAAATCAATTTAAAAGGCAAGAAAAAGGTTAAAATCAGTAATCACTCAGGTACTAATAATGCCGATTTCTCTAATGGTATGAAATATTTCATTAAGAGCTACTCTAATGCGAATACACCAACTGTATATTCACTTTGCGATAATACTGGGAAAGAACTAACGGTTCTGGAAGACAATGCAGCTTTCAAGAAAAAACTTACCTCTTACAATCTACAAAAGAAAGAATTCATCAAATTCAAAGGACATGAAATTGAATTGAATGGTTGGATGATTAAGCCTCCAAACTTTGATAATTCAAAAAAATACCCTGTCTACATTAATATCTATGGAGGGCCTGGATCCAATATGGTTTCTGATAGTTGGGGCGGTGTCAGCTACATGTACCATCAATTACTTGCGCAAAAAGGATACATTGTTATCTCTGTGGACCCTAGGGGAACTATGTACCGAGGTGAGAATTTTAAAAAAATGACCTATCTTCAATTGGGGAAATTAGAAACTGAAGATTTTATTGCTGTTGCAAAAGAGCTACAAGGTTACGATTATGTTGAGCCCAGCAGAATTGGAATTATGGGCTGGAGCTATGGAGGCTTTATGGCATCTCTGGCGATGACAAAAGGTGCTGATTATTTTAAAATGGGAATTGCTGTGGCCCCAGTAACAAATTGGAGGTTTTACGATAATATCTATACGGAAAGATTTATGAGAACACCTCAAGAAAATCCTGATGGATATGACATGAATTCTCCCATCAATTTTGTCGATAAAATGAAGGGAAATTACTTATTAATTCATGGCTCAGGAGACGACAACGTTCATGTGCAAAACACGATGGAAATGATCAACTCAATGGTTGCTGCAGATAAACAATTTGATTTATTCATCTATCCAAACAAAAGCCATGGTATTTCTGGTGGTAATACTCGAAATCATTTATTTACAATGATGTTAAATTTTACACTAGAAAATCTGTAAGTTTTATAATCTTTCATTCTACTTAGCTTGTATTAAATCAAATGATGTCATATATTAGGGCTCAGAAAAAAATACATAATACAGAATATATAGAAATGAGTGAAATTGCAAAAATTGAATTAGGAGGTAAAACATACGAATTACCAATTATTGAAGGAACTGAGAATGAAAAAGGAATTGACATTAGCAAATTAAGAGGCGCTACTGGAGGTTACATCACAATCGATCCAGGATTTAAAAATACCGGAAGTACTAAAAGTGCAATCACATATTTAGATGGAGAAAATGGTATTTTACGATACCGTGGTTATTCAATTGAGGAGCTAGCTGAAAAAGCAAGTTTTTTAGAGGTGGCTTATTTAATTATTTATGGTGAATTACCAAACGAAGAACAATTTGGAGCATTTGCACATTCAATAACAAATCATACATTGGTTCATGAAGACATGAAACAATTTTTTGAAGCTTATCCTGCAAAAGCTCATCCAATGGGTGTCCTCTCTTCAATGGTTTGTTCTCTTTCTACATTTTATCCAGAATCATTGAATCAAGATAGAGATGAAGAGGCTATTGATTTAACTATTCATCGCTTGATTGCTAAATTACCAACATTGGCTGCATGGTCTTATAAAAACTCAATGCGTCACCCTGTTGTTTACCCAAAGAATAGTTTAGATTATTGTGAGAACTTCCTTTCTATGATGTTTGCTATGCCAACTTCAGAATATCAGATAGACCAAACAATAGTATCGGCATTAAATAAATTATTGATTCTGCATGCAGATCATGAACAAAATTGTTCAACATCAACAGTTCGTTTAGTTGGATCTTCACATGCTAATTTATATGCATCTATTTCTGCAGGTATTTCAGCTTTATGGGGGCCACTTCATGGAGGAGCAAACCAAGCGGTTATTGAAATGTTAGAGCAAATTAACAACGATGGTGGAGATGTTGATAAATGGGTTGCAAAAGCAAAAGATAAATCAGATCCTTTTAGATTAATGGGGTTTGGTCACAGAGTATACAAGAATTTCGATCCACGTGCTACAATTATAAAAGTAGCCTGTGATAGAGTTCTTGATCAAATGGGAATTGATGATCCTTTACTAGACATTGCTAAGAAATTAGAAAAAGTAGCATTGGAAGATGAATACTTCAAATCAAGAAACTTATACCCTAATGTTGATTTCTATTCAGGAATCATCTATAAGGCAATTGGAATTCCAACTGAAATGTTCACTGTGATGTTTTCAATTGGGCGTTTACCAGGATGGATTGCTCAATGGAAGGAAATGAGGGCAAACAATGAACCAATTGGACGTCCAAGACAAATTTACACAGGAAGTAACGAAAGAGATTACGTCAGTCTCGAGAAAAGATAAATCAAAAAAAATCAGCTTATTGTAAAGCTGATTTTTTTTTGAATCAATTTTTTTGAATTGAAATCTAGTCTTTCTCAGGCTTATTCATGTACTTCCCCTTTTTAGAACCCTCATAAATTGAATATTTACGAAAAGAACATTCTAAATCACCATTGAACACCTTTATTTTACGATCGGGTCTTAGCGCAAGCTCTTTGAACGCATCCATATTTGAAGAAAGAACCCAGCAATCAAAACCTTTCATTTCTTGCTTCATCCAATCTCCTAGTTCTCCATACAGTTCTTCTACCTCCTCCCCCATTCTTTCGCCGTATGGTGGATTTGAAATCATCGTTCCTGTATCTCCGTGTTTTGATACCTCATGAAAACCGTCAACACTTGTTTTAACAAATCGTCCGATTGGCAATCCTCTAAGGTTTCTTCTTGCCCTTGTGACCGCTTCAGCATCAATATCAGAGCCTATAATTTCACACGGTAATTCAGTAATTCCTTTTGGTATAGCTGATTGAATTTCCTCCCATAATGCAGCATCGTAGTCTTTAAAGTTCTTAAATGCGAAATGCTGACGCTCTATCATTGGAGGTAAACCTGCGGCCATTAATGCAGCCTCAATTAGTAGTGTTCCTGAACCGCAAAATGGATCCATAAACGTTGATTTTTTATCCCAACCTGACATGCGAATAAGGCCAGCTGCAATAACTTCATTCAATGGTGCTTCTCCAATTGATTCACGATATCCTCGATGAAACAATGGTGCTCCACTAGTATTCATCGAAATGGTGACTTCATTTTTATTGATATAAACATCAAAAAGTACTTGTGGCGTTTTTACATTGACATCTGGACGGTCATCAAATTCATCTCTAAACGTATCTACAATTGCATCTTTCACTACGAAAAATGGGTATTGTGAATGATTAAAGATATCGGAGAATACCGCTCCTTTTACTGCAAAAGTCTTATCTAAATCAAAATAAGATGGCCAATCGATACGTTTACATTTCTTATACAAATCATCTTCATTCTTAATGTAAAATGAT
>CAJQQA010000101.1 GCA_905480355.1 uncultured Flavobacteriales bacterium
AAAGAGCTTCTTGATCGAGGACAATCTGTGCATCGCTGTTTGCCCGCACAGCAGTGATGATGTGTGACAATGTTGGAGATACGTTGGGATGGTTTCGTATTCCAATAGTTGCAACCAAAATGTAAATAAATACACTTCCAATTTTAGAAGCCCCTACACCTTCATACTTTCTTAACTTCGTGGCAGATAGAATCAAACCTCCTGTTGTAGCTAATACAACAAGCCAGAAGAACGAACTGCTAAAAGGGGATTCGTTTCCTAACCAATCCCCCATTACACCCGCCATTGCCTTTCCCGCATAGTGCGAAAATGCAACTAGTCCAAATGTAATTCCAGCAAGAATTAAATAGTCGGTAAGCGTTGGAACCTTTGCTATTGAATCCTGGTATTCACTCATTTTTACTTTTAACTTTTCAATCGAAGAAGTGTCTGCCTTTAGCCATTTATCAAATTTTTCTGCTCGTGCAGCTCCCCATAACAAAAATGCCATCCAGAGGTTTGCTACCACAATATCTACTGTTACCATTTTTCCATAAAACTCTTGATTATAGCCATAAGTTTCTAACATAGCAGCTTGATTTGCTCCTCCTCCAATCCAACTTCCTGCAAGGGTTGCAAATCCTCTCCATGCAGCTTGATCTCCAATTCCAGAAACGACAGAAGGATCGATATATGAATAAATCAATATTGCTAACGGGCCACCAATAATAATTCCAACAGTTGCTGTTAAAAACATGATAATAGCTTTTGGTCCGAGATTAATAATCCCTTTGAAATCAATTCCAATCGTCATTAATATTAATGCTCCAGGTAATAAGTAATTCTTTGCCATAGTATACAACGAAGAATATTCTTTTGAAATTAATCCTAACGAATCCAAAATTGCAGGAATCAAATAGCAAAGTAATAATGCCGGCACGAATATGTAAAACCTCTTCCATCTCGCCGACTTTAAACTTGATGTATAAAAAATCAATGCTAAAACAATTGCCAAAATTCCAAATACGATCGTATCAGAAACAAAAGTTGGGCGGTCTCTTCTATCAACTTTGAACGATGCTTGATTTTTATTAATAGACTTAAAGTTCAAGGTCTCTCCATTATTAAACATTACTATCGAAACCGTCACAGAAGAATCTATATTTTCCAATAGAAAAGGTTTTGCTTCCAGCATTGTAAAGGATTTCTTGAAGTTCTCCTTGATCAATGAAACTTGCATTGAATCAAATGAACTTGGAATATCCAACAGACTCATATCAACAAGAATTGTCGATTTTTTCTCTATTACTAATTCATCCTCAACACTAATATTGATGTATTCGATTTCATCAGGATTTAATTGCTGAATTTTAGCACTATCTAAAACTGTTATATTCTGAGAGAATAATGCAGTTGTTGAAATTAAAATAAATAAGAGAAGAAAATTTTTCATAGAATATGGTTAAAATAAAAACAGCGCCGAAGCGCTGTTTTTTTTATAAAAGAATATTAAGTTATTTAACTCCGTGCATTAATTTTTTAATAACTGGCGTCATCGCTATTGAAAGAAGTCCAAGCGCAATAGGGACAATAGTCAAAATCCAAAAGAAATAACTAATTCCTTCTTCATTTGCTACTGATTCAGAATACTCACTGAACTTACCAGCAGATTTCATTCCAATAGCTACAGCTATATACCAAATACCAAACATGAATGCAATCATCTTTCCTGGAACAAGTTTACTCACGTAAGATAAACCTACTGGTGAAATACAAAGCTCTCCCATAGTATGAAAGAAATACACAAGAATAAGCCATACCATACTTACAGCAGCAGTTTGAGCACCTGGAGCAATACCTCCCGCACCATAAGCAACACAAGCCATTCCGATACCTAATAAACTAAGTCCAATTCCAAATTTCATATTGGCAGATGGGTTGTATTTACTTTCCCACCATCTTGAAAACAATGGTGCCATTGCAATAATAAATAAAGAGTTTAATACACCAAACCATGAGGCAGGTACCTCGGCTGTAGATTGTTGGAATTCCACAACCAACATCCAAATAGCTACTGCCCATATAATTACGAAACTGAATCCTAGTACAACATTAGCCATTGCGTACTTCTTAAAAGTCTGTCTGAATAATAAACCAAGAACCCATGTAATTATACCAAGTGGTATTAAGGTCATTAGCGTATTAATTATTTTAAATGTTAATGCGGCACCACCGGCCAAATCTCTATTGGTATAATCTCTTGCGAAGACAGTCAGTGATCCAGGGGCTTGTTCAAAAATAGCCCAAAAGAATATTGTTAAAAAGGCAAAGAACCAAACAGCTAGCATCTTATGACGTGTAACTTGTCCATACTGTGTTAATCTATAAATCAAAAGAAATAAGAATGATACGAGAGCCAGTAGAATTGTGAAATTTGGTCCGCTCATACCGAGAAACTCAAAATTCAAAACATTAAAGTCATAAATCATTGCGGCGGGATCATTTAATATCCAAACAAGTCCAGCGGTTGTCATGATGGCAATAAGAATTTTTTGCCATAAAGGAAATGGTAAAGTGTCTTTACCATCAGATCCATCCTCAGCAGTGATAGCATTTTTTAATGGTGCATCGACTATTTCTGCTCGAGAATCAGGAGCCTCTATGGCATTAACTTTAGATGGCTTCAAACCTATATCACCGAATATATTTTGGGAAAGGACAAACTGAATCATTCCAAACAACATGAATACACCAGCAAGACCAAAACCTATACTCCATCCAACTTTTTCGCCTAGGTAACCACATAAAAGTATTCCGAGGAATGCACCTGCATTCACTCCCATATAAAATATAGTGTAAGCTCCATCCTTTTTCTCCTGATGATCCTTATACATATGCGAGATAATTGAAGTCATGTTTGGCTTAAAGAAACCACTACCAAAGACTAACAAAGTAAGACCTACATAGATAGACCATGTTGTTTCAAGAGCCATTGCACCATGACCAAGAGTCATAAGAACCGCACCTACAACCACAGCCTTTCTGTAACCCCAAATCTTATCAGCAAAATAACCTCCTAGCATTGTGGAGATGTATACCAACGCGGTATATGTGCCAAATAGTGCAAAAGCATGTTCCCTTGGCCAACCCCAACCAGATTCTGTTAAAGAAGCAGTTAAAAACATTACAAGTAATGCTCTCATTCCGTAATACGAGAATCGCTCCCACATCTCTGTAAAAAACAATACAAAGAGTCCAGATGGGTGACCTAGAACTTTTGATTTGAATAATTCTGAATGTTGACCTGACATAGTTATTGTATTAATTGATTATTAAATTTCTAATTGATAATTATTCTGCATCTGCTAATTCGAATCCTTCAGCTTCTTCATGAGCTGTTCCTTCATCATCTTCAGCACCATGCGTAAGTGCTTTCAATTTCTTAAGAAGCAATAATACTAATGCACCTATAACAATAGTAAAGACAGCAATTCCTGTAAAAATTGTGTATTCGCCTAAAGATGAGGACCATTCACCGAGAAGTCCTGCTAGCTTGCTTCCAAAACCTGTCATTGCAAAATACACACCCATCATAATAGACCCGTATTTTAGAGGTGATAATTTAGTAATAAACGAAAGAGCAACAGGAGATAAACATAGCTCACCAATTGTATGGAAAAGATAAGCTAAAACTAACCAATACATTGCTGAAGACCCAGACGAGTTAAACTCTGCTACTGCAGCTGTCATAAAGAAAAATCCTGACCCCATTATTATTAACCCAAGAATCATCTTAAATAACGATGAAGCTTCTTTTCCTTTCAATTTTCTTTTAGCCCAAAAACCAGCTACGAGTGTTCCAAAAATCACAATGAAAAGAGCATTTAATGATTGAAACCATGTAGCCGGAACTTCCATTCCCAATAGCATTCTATCCGTCTTTGTTCTAGTGTAGATATTCATTAATCCACCGGCTTGTTCAAAAGCTCCCCAAAAAAGGATGACAATTATAAATGAAATTAATAATACAGTTACTCTATCTTTCTCAATTTTAGTTAAAGGCTTTTTCAATGCTTCTTGCTCTTCTTTATTTTCTGAAGTCCCCAAGAAATTACCTACATGTTTTAAGTGTTTTTGTCCAACCCCGTATTGAATAAGTCCAAGTAGCATACCAAATCCAGCCAACCCAAATCCATAATGCCATCCATGTACTTCACCAACATAACCAACGATAATACTCGATAAGAAGGCACCTACATTAATGCCAATATAGAACAATGTAAATCCTTTATCTCTCCTTAAGTCCCCCTTCTTATACAAACCACCAACCATTGTAGAGATATTGGGTTTCAGCATACCTACTCCAAGAACGATAAATATTAAACCAGTATAAAATGCACCTGTTTGCTCTATCGCAAGAACACTGTGTCCAATCAATAACATGATACCACCGATATAGACTGACTTCTTTTGTCCTAAAAACTTATCTGCAATTATCCCCCCAGGAATAGACATTACATAAACCATCATCGTATACCAACCGTACAAGGATAATGCTTCAACATCAGTCCACCCTAAACCAGGATTTATTGCATCCGTTTTTTCTACAAGATACAAAGTCAAAATAGCACGCATTCCATAGTAAGAAAACCGCTCCCACATTTCGGTAAAAAACAAGACAAATAATCCAACTGGATGTCCAAACAATGTCTTTTCTGATGCAATCGATACGTCTTGGCTCATAAAATATATTTAAATTTAAGAATGTGAATCTAATAAAAATATACGAATTTCTTCAATTAATATCGGCTGTAGTTTATTATTGAGTAGCGGGAGATTATATATATTTGTACAACCAAAATATGAACATGAAAAAAATTATCTTTCTGTCTATCCTTGCCTCGTTAATTACAAGCGCATGTTCTATGAACAAACCAGAAAAAAATAATGAAGATACTTATCACTTGGAGGCTATCAATGACCCTCATTCTTACGCAAATATCAATGAAGTTCGAACTGTTCATTTGCACCTAGATTTAGATGTCAATTTTGACAATAAAACGATTTATGGAGTTGCAAGGCACGAAATAAGTCAGCATGAAGTTGATTATATTATTTTCGACATAAAAGGCTTAGAAATATTAAAAACTTCTACTGGAAAAGATAAAGAACAGCTAACTGATTATGTTATTGGTAAGAATCAAGAATTGCTAGGTCAATCATTGCGTGTAGCGATTAATGAAAATACCAAATTTGTAAATATTTATTATCAGACAACTAAGAAAAGTGAAGCTCTTGATTGGCTTTCACCAGAATTAACGTCAGGAAAAAATCACCCATTTTTGTACACGCAAGGACAAGCTATCCTGACTCGATCATGGATTCCTTTGCAAGATTCACCAATGAACAGAATCAGCTATTCAGCTGATGTCATGGTGCCGAAAGAATTAATTGCTTTAATGAGTGCGTCAAATCCTTTAGAAAAAAACGATTCTGGGCAGTATCATTTTGAAATGAAACAAAAAATCCCATCTTATCTTATCGCATTGGCTGTTGGTGATATGACTTATATCCCTTTAGGAGATAATTGTGGTGTTTACGCAGAAAAAGAATTAGAGAGTGCTTGCGAATATGAATTTCATGACTTACCTAAAATGATCAAAGCAGCTTCAAGCCTTTATGGAGATTATAAATGGGAACAGTATGATATTGTGATGCTTCCTTTCTCATTTCCTTTTGGAGGAATGGAAAACCCAAGATTAACATTTGCTAATCCAACACTATTAACTGGCGATAGAAGCTCAACATCTGTTATCGCTCACGAATTAGCACATTCATGGTCAGGGAATCTTGTTACGAATTCTACATGGGATGATTTCTGGCTCAATGAAGGGTTCACGGTTTATTTTGAAAATCGAATTATGGAAGAATTGTATGGTAAATCAGAAGCAGATATACTTGCCACGATAGAATACCAAGATTTAGTTGTTGCACTTGAGGAGATTGAAAATAGCGAGCATCCAGAGGACACTCAATTAAAGCTCCAATTAAAAGATAGAAGCCCTGATGAAGGAATGACAGACATTGCTTATGTAAAAGGAGCATTCTTTCTGCGTACACTAGAGAAAGCAGTTAGTCGTGAGAAATTGGATGAGTTTTTAAAGGCGTATTTCAATGATCATTCATTTCAGTCCATTACAACTGAAGTCTTTGTGAATGATCTAAACACAAAACTCTTAGAGCCAAAAAGCATTGAGTTCAATACAGAAGAATGGATCTACAAGCAAGGAATGCCAGAGAATCATGTGAAAATTGAATCTAAGCGATTGAAATCTATGATTTCTATTGCAATCGATGCAAATGGCGGTATGGACGTAACTGAAAACCAATTAAAGTCAAAGAATCGAAACGACTTTACAACACAAGAATGGCTGGCTTTTATACGTAGTATAAAAGCAAACGCTAGTCATGAGCTTCTAAGCTCTCTTGATGAGCAATTTCTATTTTCGTCAGAAGCAAATGCTCTAGTTAAATCCGATTGGTTTAAGCTTTGTGCTAAGAGCAAGTATCGTAGTGTGCAACCAGAGATGGAAGCCTACCTTATAAAAATAGGTCGAAGATGGTTTGTGGAAGGTATTTACCAACTGCTGATGGATTCTGACGATGCCCAAGATCATGAATTTGCATTATCTACTTTCAACAAGGCTAAAGATGGGTACCATTTTGTAACTAGAAGTACTGTTGCTGAGATTGTGAACTAAATTATACTGCTTATTCAGCTTAAGGGTTTTCAAATTAACCCATTAACTCCCAAGAACTTTTGTAGCCATCAACATCTTCGATATACTCTAAGAATTGTGAAAAGAATTTATCCTGACCTATAGTTGTGCTATCCCCAATAACGATTAGTTGTTCTTTTGCTCGGGTCAATGCGACATTCATTCTTCGATAGTCTTTCAAGAAACCAATTACAGCCTCGGAATTCGATCTAACTAAAGAAATAATGACAACTTTCTGTTCTTGTCCTTGAAAACTATCAATTGTGCTTATTCTTATATCTTTCGATAGTAATTCCTTTGCTTGCTGAACCTGTCCTGAATATGGAGAAATTACTGCCAAATCTTTGCGATTTAAATTATACAATTCAATAATCTTCTGAACTAAGTCCAATTCCCCTTCATTAATTAAAGAGCTACCCCCCTTCCCTGATTGCTCTTCAAATCCTGTGCCTGCAGTATCATAGAACATAATATGCTGCTTTATGTCATTCTGGGCTTTTGGTGTTTGTAATTGATTATCATAAAAATAACGACCGGAGAAATTCGCAATTGATTTACGCATTCGGTATTGTGTATCTAAGAAATAAACATTCTCACATTTGTCAAAGGCTTTTTCAAGAATTGAGATATTGAATCCTTTCTTGATTGCTTCAGATGACAAAACAGTTGGAGGCAATTGAAACGGGTCACCTGCCAATACCCAAGATTTGGCAAAAGGAAAAACCAACCAAGCTAGTGGTTCAACACACTGACCAGCTTCATCAAAGAATAAAGTGTCAAACTTTGCAGCTTTGGGCATAAAATTCTTTAATCCAATAGGCGTTCCTAAAACAACATCTGCTTTATTGTAAAGTTTTTCGTCAAAGTGATTTCGTATATCTCTCATCTCCTTTCGATTTTTTTTCATTTCTCGAAAGAGCAATGAGCGCTGTTCTCTTTCTGCTTTTCCATAGCTACGTCTATACTGCAGCGCCATTTTACGAAATTGTTCCGCCTGAATTTTTAAACGTTTAATGTTTTTCTGCTCTTTAGAGTTTTGCATTTCCCCCCCACTCGTAAAAGGAAAAATAGCTTCATCAACTTTTAAGGTATTCCCAACCCTAAGAATATTTACACCAG
The DNA here is from genome assembly GCA_905480355.1 of uncultured Flavobacteriales bacterium. Lineage (GTDB taxonomy): Bacteria > Bacteroidota > Bacteroidia > Flavobacteriales_D > Crocinitomicaceae > UBA4466. The sequence continues at coordinate 7,878 of CAJQQA010000101.1, forward strand.
CGTCAATTAAACCTTTCGCGAAGTTATCGACTGCCGTATTACTTGCAGCCGTCATTAAAATTCGTTCTCCAAGCTTAATTTTCTGAACTACCGCTTCGATTAATGTAGTTGTCTTGCCCGTTCCAGGAGGTCCATGAATCACTAATAGATCTTGGTTTTCAGAAATAGCATTGACTGCCTTCTTTTGACTATCGTTGAGTTGACTATTTTTATAATCTAAGTTAGACGTGATTTTTTCTATCACTCCAAATGTTTCTTCACCATGTATTGATGAGAAAAGTTTTTTTACAACTGGGAACAAATCAACTTCCTTCACAGCTGTTCTCATCTGCTCAATAGTATGCTGGTCCGGAGAGAGCTTTAATCCTACTCCACTATCTTCAATCCAATCGGGGAAGTCCGGTGCAAATAAACGAAAGGTTCCTTTCTTTCCATCCAGGCCAAGCAATATTCCCTTTATCGGTTCTTCACCTTCAATAAAAC
>CAJQQA010000102.1 GCA_905480355.1 uncultured Flavobacteriales bacterium
TGAATTTTGGGAATTTGATAACGATATTCAACTTGCTTCTCAAAAGTACAGAGCAGATAAACGCAAAGTGAAAATTGGTCAAATGGCCATTGGTGGAGATTTAAATTCTACACTTTTGATTGGAGGGCCTTGTTCTGTAGAATCAGAAGAGCAACTTAGAGAATCAGCAGAGATGCTGGTAGATATGGGATTATCTACTTTACGTGGTGGTTGCTTCAAACCAAGAACAAGCCCATATTCTTTTCAAGGAATGGGATTGGACGGATTGAAGCTGTTAGCGAAAATGCGCGAAGATTATGGCTTGAATGTAATTACTGAAGCGCGTGATGCAACTCATATTCATGAAGTGATAGAATATTCTGATGTTATTCAGGTCGGTGCTAAAGCGATGTATGATCAGGGAATACTCAGAGCTTGTGCGAAAACACAGAAGCCCGTATTGATAAAAAGAGGATTTGGTACAACGTTAAAAGAATTTGTTCAAGCAGCTGAATTTGTCCTTTCTGGAGGGAATGAAAACGTTATCCTTTGTGAAAGAGGGTTGCGAACTTTTGAAACGAACACGCGATTTACACTGGATTTGTGCGGTGTAGCTTGGCTGCAAGAATATACTAATTTACCTATAATATTAGATCCTAGCCACGCTATGGGTTATGCGTTTGGAGTGCCAGTTTTGTCTAAGGCCTGTGTAGCTATGGGAATTGATGGTTTATTGATTGAAGCACATAGAAACCCAAAAGTGGCAAAATCAGATGCGTCACAACAATTAACGCATGATGAATTTAGAGATTTGTTTAGTAAATTAAAGCCAGTTGCTGAAAGCGTTGGTTATAAAATGATTTAGTCGTGTATTTAGAACAAAATATAAGAGGGTTATGCGATAAATTCGGGATTGATTTCTTGGGCTTATTGTCCGATATAGGTATTGAATCTGTCGAAGAAATGACAGTCTCTGATCTAGAGGTTGTTTGTGAAGAATACGAAACAGATATGCACTCGCTTCTTTTTAATCATTCTTTTAAAACGAATGAACTTAAATCGAAAATTGAGAAAATAAAACTACTGGTTATTGATGTGGATGGAGTGATGACGGATGGAGGCATGTACTTTACTGAAAGTGGAGATCAATTCAAAAAATTCAACACTAAAGACGGAATGGCAATAATACACCTGACGAATAAAAACTTTCAAGTAGCAATTATTTCTTCAGGTTTTAAAGGAGAAGCAGTATCGAAAAGAGCTGATATGTTAGGAATTCAAAACTGTATTGTTAGTAGAACGCCTAAAATGGAAACATTGAAAGGGATTTGTGCTGATTTGAAAATAAACCTTGATAATGTCGCAATGATAGGCGATGATATTAACGATTTGGAAGTGATGGAAAGCGTTTGCTTTTCTGCTTGTCCTGTTGATGCTGTTCAGCGTATTAAGTCAGTTTCAACTGTTATTTTGAATAAGAAAGGCGGAGAAGGATGTGTACGCGAGTTTATCGATGAATATTTGTTAGACACACAAATAAAGTAAAATTATGGAGAGTATTAAAATTGGAGTAATACGAGAAGGGAAAGTGCCACCGGACAAGAGAGTCCCTTTGACGCCAAAACAATGTAAGGACCTTGAAACAAGGTATTCAGGTGTTGAAATAATTGTTCAACCTAGCCCAATTCGTGCATATTCTGACCAATCTTACTTAGATAAAGGAATCACAATGAATGAAGATTTAACGTCATGTGATTTGATTATTGGAGTGAAAGAGGTAAACATCAAAGACCTTATTCCAAATAAGAAATTTATGTTTTTTTCCCACACTTATAAAAAGCAGCCTTACAATAGAGAATTGTTAAATGCAATTCTGGAAAAGAATATACAATTAATTGATTATGAGGTTTTAAAAGACAAAACAGGAAAACGAATCATTGGCTTTGGTCGATATGCTGGTATTGTTGGATGCTACAATGGTTTTCTCGCTTTTGGCTTAAAACACAATCTTTATTCACTTAAAGCTGCGAATAAGTGCGCTAATCGTAAAGAAGTAGAAGAGGAATTGAAAAAAGTAGTGTTCAATAAAAACACCAAAGTGATATTATCTGGTTTTGGAAGAGTAGGGCACGGAGCAAGAGAAATATTAGACCATTTACCAATCAAAGAAGTATCGCCAAGGGAATTTTTAGAAAATGATTTTGAAGAAGCTGTGTTTTCACACCTAGAATTGGAGGATTACTATGCAAGAAAGTCTGACGGAGGTTTTAATAAGACCGAGTTTTATTCATCACCAGAATTGTACCAATCAACTTTTTCGAAATACTTAACCCACGCTGATATGTATATCCCATGCCATTATTGGAGTGACAAAGCAGACTTTATTTTTACAAGAAATGATTTAAAGAATGAAAATGTTAAACTTTCAGTTGTTGCCGATATATCTTGTGATATTGATGGTCCGGTTGCTTCAACATTGCGACCGAGTAAAATTGCTGATCCGATTTACGGATACAATCCAAAGACAGAATCTGAAGATGATTTTATGAAGGAAGGCGTTATCGCAGTGATGGCTGTGGATAATTTGCCTTGTGAATTACCATTAGATGCTTCAGTTGATTTTGGGAATGAATTATTGAAAGAAGTTTTTCCATTGATGCTATTGGATGATAAAGATGGTATTATCGCACGAGGAAGTGAAACAACATTGTCTGGAGAACTTTCAGAATATTTTTCCTATCTTGATCAATATATTCTTGGGAAAGAATAAATTTTAAGCCATGATAAAAAAAGGAGACAAGCGTATAATCAGAGGGTGGGTATTCTATGATTGGGCTAATTCAGTGTACAATCTTGTCATTTCTTCTGCAATATTCCCTATTTTTTACGAGTCATTAACACGTCAAGCTTATTTAGACAAGCATCTTGAATTAGGTGGTGTAGTTGATAGTTCTGCAATAACTGTTGAGTTTTTTGGAGTAGAAATTTCGCCATCAGTTTTAATGTCATATGTTTTATCTGCCTCATTTTTAGTTGTTGCATTCTTATCACCGATGCTCTCTGGAATTGCGGATTTTTCAGGAAACAAGAAAAAATTTATGCAGTTTTTTTGCTACTTAGGGGCACTTTCATGTATTTCACTTTTCTTTTTCGATATCCACCACATCGAAATCGGAATGCTTTCCTTGTTTCTAGCCAGTATAGGTTTTTGGAATAGTTTAGTTTTCTACAATGCTTATTTGCCAGAAATTGCAGAACCGAAAGATCACGATAAAATATCAGCAAGAGGTTTTTCAATGGGGTATTTTGGAAGTATGATTCTTTTAGTAATATGTCTTGCTATGATTATGTTTATTGACAAGAGCTTGACAAAGTATACATTCCTTTTGGTTGGTATTTGGTGGATTGGTTTTAGTCAGATTACTTACCGTGTATTACCAAATAATGTTTTCGAGAAGAAGAAAGAGAAAGGCATGATTTGGAAAGGATTTAAAGAATTGAAAAAAGTTTTTCAAGAATTTAAAAAAATCAAACGACTGAAACGCTTTTTATCCGCTTTTTTCTTTTTTAATACAGGTGTACAAACAGTTATGTTGATGGCAGTTCTTTATGCAAAACGTGAGATTTTCGTTGGAGAATACGAAGAAGCTGGCCAGACAGGATTAATCGTTTCAATTTTACTTATTCAACTATTAGCTGCGTTAGGCGCATTCTTATTGTCTCGACTATCTGTAAAAATAGGTAATATTAAATCCTTATTGATTGTTGTTGCCTTTTGGATCCCTATTTGTGTTTATGCATACTTTCTTACAACACCCGTCGAGTTCTATGTTCTAGCAGCATGTGTCGGTGTTGTTATGGGTGGTGTGCAGTCATTGGCGAGGTCTACCTACTCTAAATTCTTACCAGAAACAACTGATCATGCCTCGTACTTTTCTTTTTACGATGTAACAGAGAAAATAGGAATCGTATTTGGAACCTTCTTTTTCGGTTTTATGGAATATATCACAGGTGATATTCGTGCTTCAATACTGTCAGTAATGTTCTTCTTTATTGTAGGATTGATACTCTTATTTTTTGTTCCAAGAAACACAGAGAAGCTAAAATCAGTTTAATTTTCACTCTTTTCTTTTATTAGTATTGGGTAAATAATTTTGAATTATGAAATTACTCCTGTGCCATTTTTTTCATAATCTGTTTACTTTTAATAACTAACAATAAGTTAATAAGAAAGTCATTCTTTAAATAGAGTATTTTTTTTAATTAGCGCTGAATAATCTATTATCTTTGCATGAAAATTACATTCATGATTCAGAGAATACAAACCGTTTATTTGGCAATTACTATTTCCCTTCTATCCTTTGTGATGTTTGGAACAATCTTGTTCAGCTTTATTAATGAAACAACAAGATATACATTCAGTTCATACGGTATAACAGCATATAATATTGAAACAAATGATATTATAAGCACAACGAATTTTCCATTTTATATTGGAGCAGGTTCACTTATTCTATTGTCTTTTCTATGTATTATGTCATATAAGTCATTGAATCGTCAGTTTAAATTAGGAAGAATAATTTTTGGAATTTACTTTTTAATGCTCGTATCTGTTATTGTATTATCGATAGTAGGAGATAAGCTTATTGATGCAGAAACGACAAGCAGAGAAATGGATCTAGGGTTTTTCTTGTTCGTTTGCGGTTTTCCTTTTACATTTCTTGCCAATACAGGAATAAAGCGTGATAAGAGATTATTGGAATCATTAGATAGATTAAGATAGCATGAATTACTTATCGATAGAAAACCTTACGAAGTCCTTTGGAGATAGAATTATTTTCGAAGACATCACTTTTGGTATTGACCAAGGACAGAAAGTTGCAATTGTCGCAAAAAATGGCAGTGGGAAAACAACACTTTTGCGTTGTATCTATTCTCAAACTCCAGGAGGAGAAAGTTCTGATGAAATAATAGATAGCGGAAGAATTGTCTTTAGAAAGGACCTGCGTATTGCTTTCATGGAACAAAATGAAGCATTGAATGATAAAAACACTATCCTTGAAGAGATATTTTCACACGATTTACCCGAATTAAAAGCCGTTAAGGAATATAACCTTGCAATGCGTCTCAATGATGAGGATTTAATTGCAAATTCATTTGAGGCAATTACAGAACTCAACGCATGGGATATTGAAGTCCGTGTAAATCAAATTTTATCTGTTCTTAAGCTCGAAGATACCTCGAAGCTAGTGAGTACACTTTCAGGAGGACAGCAAAAAAGAGTTGCTTTAGCAAAAGTACTTGTAGCTGAAGCAGACATTTTGATTCTTGATGAGCCAACAAATCATTTGGATTTGGATATGATAGAATGGCTAGAAGGTTATTTATCTAAGTCGAAAGCAACTATTTTAATGGTTACTCATGATCGATATTTTTTAGAAGTTGTTTGTGATACTATTCTTGAATTGGAAGATCAAACAATTTACAAATACAAAGGAAATTTTTCATATTACCTAGAGAAAAAGGCAGAACGCAATGAACAACGTGAATCAACAGTTGGAAAAGCAAAAAATCAATTCCGAAAAGAATTGGAATGGATGCGTCGTCAGCCAAAAGCACGTGGGACAAAACAAAAAGCTCGAATTGAGGCGTTTCATGATGTCAAATCTGTAGCCAAACAACGCTTAGATACTGATGAATTAGAAATTCCTGTAAAAATGGAGCGCTTAGGATCTAAAATTCTTGAAATGCACCATGTTGGAAAGAATTTCGGCGACTTAAAAATCCTCAACGATTTAACATATACATTTAAACGCAATGAACGCTTAGGGATTGTTGGCAAAAACGGTGCTGGTAAATCTACTTTTCTAAACATGATACTCGGTCTTGAAGGGGTTAGTAAAGGGAAGGTCGTGACTGGAGAGACAGTTGTTTTTGGTTACTACAGCCAAGAATTATTGAAAACTGAGAACGAATCACAAAAAGTAATTGATGTAATACGAGATATTGCAGAGTTTATTCCTTTAGAGAAAGGTCGTCAAATGTCGGCAGCTCAATTCTTAGAGAAGTTCCTATTTCCAAGAAGTATGCATTTTAATTTTGTCCACAAACTGAGTGGTGGAGAGAAAAGAAGATTAAAGTTGATGACGATTTTAATGAAGAATCCAAATTTTTTAATTCTCGATGAGCCTACCAATGACTTAGATATTTTTGTAATGAGTGTTTTAGAAGAGTATTTGAGAGGTTTTCAAGGGTGTTTGATCGTTGTATCTCACGATAGATACTTCATGGATAAAATGGTCGATCACCTATTCGTATTTGAGGGAGAAGGTGAGATTAAAGATTTATTAGGGAATTACACAGCCTATAGAAAACAATTGCAGTCTAAAAATTCTAATAAAAAGACGAAAATAGAACCTGAAGAGATAGTGAAAGTTTCCACACTAGATGCTGGGACTCCTAAAGAAAAGATAAAGCTGACTTATAAGGAAAATGCTGAATTTGTTGGTCTTGAAGGAGAAATGGAGAAATTAGAGCAAGAAAAAGCACAATTAACTCAAGATTTATCAGATATAAATACTTCAAATGAGGATTTGATGATTGTCGGAGAGAAATTATCTAAAGTTGTCAACGAACTAGAGACAAAGACAGATCGTTGGTTGGAGTTGAGTGAATATGTTTAGGATTATTATAAATGAATAAAGCCTAGTTAAATCTAAACTTTACCTTTCTGCATATTTTAAGACTAAAATACTCATTTATAGTTATTTAAAGTGTAATTCAACACTTATTCATTCGGTAATTTTGCTAGATACATCGGGATGTTGTAAATTAGCTTTAACCTTAAACTTTTTACTTATGTATTACAACAAAAATGAATTGACTTTGCTCTACAATAAGAATAAATCTTTAGATCGTAAAGCTCTGGCGATGGCACACACTTTAGGAGTAAGGATAAATATGCAAGAATTATCTACAGTAAGACTGTCGGAATCCTTGTTTATTAAATTTCTAGATCAACTTGGAGTTGATGCTAAAGGAATTGTAAATAAATCAATCCCTTATTATCAGAAAGAACTTCGTGGTAAAGAATTTAATTCCAGTGAGTGGTATGAAATTATTCGTCATATGCCTAGTCTACTGAAATCGCCCTTAGCAATGTACAAGGACAAAGCTATTATTTGTCAATCACCAAATGATATGCTTCGTTTAAGTTAATTTTCACTCTAAGTATTTATTTGAATTTCAAATTAAATAATTGTAGATCGTTCAATCTTGACATAAAGTAGACTCTTTGATAGAAAGCGTACTTAACCTATCACACTCTTTATATTCAGCGGTTTATTAAATAAATTGAATTTTAATGTGAATCGAATTCGCTTCGCGTAGTTTTTGCTAATGAAAGAGTTTTCAAGTTCTGAACTCACGAATACAGGGAAATAAACACCAAAAACATTACTAATTCTGACGCCTAAACCAGCATTAAAAACAGATTGAAAATAAGTTCCATCATGAAAAGCTCCTATATCTGCAAAGGCACCAATAAACCCTAATTTTGGGATAGGTAAATCGATATAAATAGTACTTGATACAATTGCTATAGAAGATGAACCATATCCATTAGCAGATTTAAAACCACCCATATTTTCATCACGTTGTTGTGACCAAAGACCTGATAATTCATTACGTCCAAAATAATATTCATCCACAAATAAATCTTGATTCCCAGATGCACCAGCAAGAGACATTGAATACGTCTGAGTCATTGAAGAACCAAAATCACGGATATATTGTTGTCCTCCATATAGACGTATTTCAGCCCAGCGGTCCATTTTATTTTTTAAGTATTTCAATTTAAATGTCACTTCAGCACTCATTCTTGCCATCGACTCGGAAGAGTTGACATCTGTGATGAAATCGTTTCTTAATTTGAAATTAATTTTAACATCCTGTTTTATGTAATCATAATTGTACAAAACATAAAAACCAGCATGTTCAATATGTTTTGGACCTAATTTCGTCTTTTTGTACATGCTTTGCACTCGGACATACTGACTTATGGGAGAATTATAGCCGCGATTACCAATTTTGGCTTGCCATAAAGGAGAAACAGTTATGAAATGTGAATCATTGCCACTAAATGTTGAGTCATTCTTAAACGACTTAATAGAGAGTCCAAATTTTGATGTTTTTAAAAAACGTTTAGGTAAAAATGTATACCCGAACTCACTTATTCCAGAAACGTATTTTCTTCCGAATGAATATGCTGGAGCAATAAGGTAATTGAATCGACTTGTTGGTGCAGAAAAATTATGAATTGCAACGCCTAACATCATTTGATCGTATGCATTTCCTGAAATAGTAGGGGTCCAAAATACATTGGTGTATTCGGCTTCGTTATCACCTGTAAGGAATTCGAACTTAAGTGGCTCGTATTTTTTAAAGATTCCTTTTGTGCGGGAAGTATTGTTTTGACGAGACATTTCAGGGATGTCACGCCCATTATCAATAACGACATAATCGAGGAGGGGTTCTTTTAGTTCGATAGTTTGTTTTTTCTCGCCTGGATCAACCCATTCTGTTACAACTAATTTTCCATCAAGAAAACCGTTGATTTCAATTGGACCATTTACCTGTCCCACATTTTTTATAACTACTTCGTAAGAATCTCCTAAGTGTTTTACTTTGAGTAATTTGTAATCAATATGGTTAGTTGTTTGTATAAGGTCTTTGAATAGCCAATTAAGATTTTTCCCAGATGTCTTTTCAATAGATGTCTTCATATCTTCAGGTTGTGGGTGCTTAAATTCCCATTCTCGATAATATTCAAGCATACATTCATCAAATAATTCGTCACCTAAATAGTCCTTTAGATAGAAAAACACGATTCCTGTTTTTTGATACATTATAATGCCGTAGTTTGTTGAAGTGAATTCGACAGAATGCGTTTCAATAGGTTGGTCTTCCCCTAAACCTGCAATCGTTCTATAGGATATATCAGCCATATCATGATGATCGAGGTCATTTAAATGCATCGCTCCGTTTAAAACCATGTCAGACATTGCAGTATTATCAGGGTACTTTGTTTGAATATAGCGAATTTCATTGAGCGTATTCATTCCTTCATCCATCCAGCCATGAACACGCTCATTTGTCCCTAATTGTCCATAGAACCAGTTGTGACCAACTTCGTGCACAATGACGACTTCTAATTGATGAGCATTCCCTGAGCGTCCAATAACGGTTACATTTGGATATTCCATACCACCTCCAGCACTAATTGTTCCATCAACAGCGCTGACGTTATTGTATGGGTAATCGCCATTCCATAATGAGTAATAGTATATAGCATCGTGTAAATATTCAGAAGCATCTTTCCAAAGGCTTGATTCATTTGGTGTGTACATTGCCCATGTCGTCACTTTCCTTTTAGAATGTGGCAATTCTACTTCTCCTTTCAATACACTGAAACGTTTGTCCGCAAACCATGCAAAATCATGCACATTTGATTGGGTATATCGAATTGTTTTTTGTGCCGTATCCGATTTTGGAAATGTTTTAAAATCCGACCATCCTTCAATATTTCTTAAATCTTTACCTGAATTGATTGCATCCTCTGTTTCTTTTGCAATTGAATTCAGATAATCAACCTCAGATACTGTTTTTAAATCCCCTGTTGCCGCAATAATGTAATTTTTAGGGAGTGTTATAGAAACATCAAATGAACCAAATTCAGAATAGAATTCACCCTGATTCAAGTAAGGCATATAATGCCATCCTTCTTTATCATATACTGCAGGCTTTGGATACCATTGGGTAATCTGATATGATTGCCCGATATGGCCAAGTCGGGATATTGATCCAGTAGGTATTTTTACGGTGAATGGAGTAGAGACAATTATTCTTTCACCAGGATTTAATGTTTGATTGAGAGTGAGAATTACGATGTCGTGATGGTGATGGAATTCCCATTTGGCTTTTTCTCCATTTACACTAAAGTCAAGTTTTTTAATAGACCCTTTGTCTTTGTCACTAATGTGTTTTAATTGATTATTACCATTACCATATTGCTGTTGAGCCAAAGCTGTCGTACCATTTTCGTATGCATTTGGCCAAACATGGATGTAAATTTTATTAAGCTGATCTGGAGAATTATTGATATATTCAAAAGTTTCCTCCCCTTCCAGACTATGCTCTATATCGTTTAATTCTACTTGAATCGAATAATTAACTTCTTGTTGCCAGTAATCTTGTCCAAAACAGATCGAGGGAAGCATAAAAAAAAATAGAACGATAAGCTTCATAGTGAGTCGGTTAAATTTAAGTCATTGTCTTTAAAGCACTAATTTAATAATTAAACTACTCTTTTCTATAGTTGAAATGGTATTTGTAATTAATGCATCTGTTCGTCTTCTGGATTTTCCAAATCAGGTGGAAATAGTTTTGGTAAATCCGCTTTATCTTGTAGGCGATCCATTAGATTCTCCAATTGAGAGATTGATAAACTTTTAGCGATAATTGTCTTGTCTTTGTCTAAAATAAAGACCTTTGGACTAGTAAAAACATCATATGTTTTCTGATAATTTAGTGATTCGATACTTGTATATTTCGGGACAAATTGCCTTGCATCTTTCATTGCCTCAGTATAGAGTCTATCTGTTACAGCAACGTTGATGAATTCTAAATTATTGTCGCTAATAAATTTCTTCCAATTCTCGAAATCTTCTCCAACAGCTTTTCCAATGGCGAAAATCTCAATATTTCTTGCTTTAAATTTTTCTTCATAAAGAGTTTGTAATTTTGGTGTAATCTTCTTACAATGACCACATTGTGGATCCCAAAAGTACAATATCGTATATTCTGCATCAAGACTGTAGAAATCGTACCATTTTTGATCCGTTGTGTCTAGAAGAGAAATGTTTACTGGTTTTGAACCAATAACAAGATTCATGTTAACGTCTACTTTATCTACGAGCTTATCTAAGCTTTCTTTTTTCATCCAAAATGCTTTCGGATCTCCTTTTGAATCATTTCCTCTATAATAACGGTCTCCCATCATTACAAAGACTTTATCCATGCCCATAATTTTACTTTGTTCGTATTGACTTGTTA
>CAJQQA010000103.1 GCA_905480355.1 uncultured Flavobacteriales bacterium
TATAGAATATTCAAAGTGCAACAACCTGCTGGATTAACTAATTTAAACCCTTTGTCTCTAGAAAATTATTCGGGAAACAACGCGCAAGAAATTGATGCTTTGATTTCGGTTAGAAGTAATTTATTAAACCCAACAGAAAGAAAGTCATCAAACAGAACAGTATACGATCTTCTTATACCCCCGTTTTCTCCTATTTTGTCTTCTATATCAATTAGTTTTGGTTCAGATGGAATTAAAACAAGCATTACTGAATCAAATCTAGACATATTACCTTTGGATGATCAGATGATCATAGATAAATATAAACAAGCTAAGACTATTACCTCTACATTTACTAGGGTTAATGCCGCAAGAAAAAATGCTTTGGGATTATAGTTTTTTGATGGCGGTTAATATTTTACGGCATTCCTTTGCTGGTACATCCAAAAACGAGGCCCAAGACTTGGCTTCTTCGTTTCTATATCCGTTAGACGCCCATAATTGCCTTAAGAGGTCTTTAAATGAGTCGAATGAATCAGATCCAGTCTTTTCGGAGAAAGCCTTCTGAAGCATCATATGGGGCGTTAAAGCAATGTTTTGCAAAGACCCTGTTTCAGTAACCAAGTTGTCGTACTTGACAGAAGTTCCTGTCTCAGCCTTGTTTGATTTATCAATCTCATCGGCTCCTACAATATTAATATTGAGAAAGTTTCGAACACAACGAACAAAAGCTCTGTTACAAGCAATAGTTTCTAAAAACTTAGCACAGAAGTTATCTGTATTTTCTAGGGTAGCGTTGGCGACATCTTCGTAATGTGTAAGAGTATTGTCGCTTTCATAGTTTTTTGACCAAGTAACTCGGCATTTGGCGGTAACATAACCTGATTCAGTGCTAGTTTTAAAATATACGCTTTCAAAGCCCCTTAGTCGAGCTAAGTCTTTAATCCCTCCAAGCATTATTAGTAATTGGTTGTCTTTTAGTCCTTCGATAGACTTTGGTACATCTTTCTTCCTAGCTTCGAACCAGCCTTTATTTGGATACAAAAATTCGTCCTTGACCATAGATCTCCAATCAACAGAGCCATCTTCATTAAAAGTATAATCAATATTTGCAAGCAAACCATGCTCATTCCTTTTGTAAATATCTGGGCCGTAAACTTTTTTCTTACTCATGGAATATATAGTAGCACATAAGCCAATCTAAGTCAAGGAACAAATCTTCTTTTTCCTCAGAAATTTGAAAATAGGAGTCATATTGTTTTCCTTCAAATATTATTTTTCTTCTAGAAAATACATTTAACCTTTTGAAATCAACATCTCCGATTTTCTTTTTGTTTTTTTCTATTATGTCCGACTTGTAATAAGGGTGTATTTTATGGTCAAAGTTTTTTAATCTTTGCTCATTGATTTTTTCTTTGTCAGTACACATGATGATTAACCGTATTCCCTTTTTTGAAACCTCATCAATAAAGTCGGTATTAAAAGAGTCTGATATATAATTAATGCATTTGATTTTGTTTTTTATTAAGAGGTTTGGGGGTATTGGCTGGTCGGTTGTTATTTCTATTTTTGCTTGTGACAAAAACTTACCTAAAACCTCAAGAGAGTAGCATTTATCCATTCTCAAATTGATGTTTGATCCTTGTGTTACATTTATAGATTCGCCGCTAGGAATTACCTCAACGTTATTTAGTTTGTATGAATGCCCAAAGTATATAGAATCAAACTTCTGAGGGTTTTTAATATTTAATAGATTTAATACAGCGTTGGCTATTGTCTCTGGTTTTATCTCGTCGATTCTTTTAGGGTTTTCTTCTAGGGAAAAAGTTGGTTTTGTTTTTGAAAAATCTGGGGCTATATTTATTACATCTTTTTTATCAGACCAGTATGGGCCAGCACACTCTGGATAAAGATTACCAAATATGTTTACTATTTTTTTGTTGTAAACAGAAGCAATATGAACAGGTAGGCTATTAATTCCTAAATGCAAAAGTGATTTTTTTATTATATAAAATGAGTTTTTATAAGAACAATCGTTTATAACTTTGTCAACAAAGGCCATTTTTTCTTTTATTTCTGACCCTATTTGGATTATTTTAATACCATTTTCAGAAAGGGGTTTGTTTAGAAGTTGTAATACAATACCCCAATGAGAGTAAGACCTCGCTTGGTCCTTGGCATCTAGGTGAAGGGTAATAAATTTGTCAAAAACAACTGGATAAAAGTGTTCTTTTATTATAGGCTTATCTATATCAACGCCGCAACATTTGGCGTATTCTTCTATTAAATGGCTCATTATTTAAAAAAATTTATTTTGTCTTTGCCGTTGTGAACATAGCTACCTGTTTTTTGGGTGGTTGTGTGGGGTAGAAATGCTATTTCAAAAAACCCTTCTTCTTGGCCCCTTCCCTCTAAAAAGAATGGGTTTTCAAATCTTTCAGAATAAGGAATAATTTTATGTATGTATGGATTGTCGTCAAGCATTGAAAGGTAGGTCATGTTTGTGGAAACATATATATTTTTGTTAGGATATGTATCCTTAATGTTTTTAATCAAACCATTAACCATTAGAACGTCTCCTGCAGATTGTGGTATTACAATTAACAATCTGTTTTCTGGACCTTCATCATCGAGAAGATCAGTCATCTTTACTGTTTTGCTTTTTTCCTCTTCCGTTGGCTCTTTTTCGACGGTTTTTTTCTTTTCGTTGTGAACCTTTATAATTGTTTTTTTGAGTTTGGCAACTGTATTTTTTATACAAAATTTTTCTTTTATATATTTTTTTCCGTTATCAATAATTTCGTCCTTTTCTGATTGTTCCATCAAATAAACCCTAGACAACTGCTCGCATATACTGTCTGGATCTGTTGATGCTTTTATAAATTGAGTAGATGGTTCTCTGTATTCATTCCAATCTAGAGGCAAGCCTCCTTGGTGTTCGTGACAACTGTCTTCACCACAAGAGTAGTTTGTTACAAGCGTTAATAAACCTGCCCCTTTGGCTTCTTGGACAGGTAGTTCTTGGCCTCCGCTCGTAAAAGGGTGACAATAAACGTCCATCAAATTATATATTTCGTTAAGTTGTTTTTCGCTTACCCCTTTTGAGCTGTTTTTTGTTTTTAAACCCTTAGCTGACCCGCAAGATGGACATTTTTTTTCTTCTCCTAAATATTTATGAACGAAGTAAGAGTTGCAATCATTGCAAATATATGTACATAAAACATCGTTTTGGTCTATTTCTTTTTCTTTTATGTATTTTGGTATATTCCAACCAACACCAACCTCCCAGTCTGTGTGTAGCAAGAGCTTCGCATTAGAATCCTTATTCAAACTTTTAAATCTTTTGAATCCTTCTAGTAGGTTTGGAACAGATTTTCTTAGTTGGTTTTTAAAAACAAAGCCAATTATAAAAGAATCATCTAAATTAAATCTTTTCCTTAAGTTTGTTTTGTTTTCCAGTGGAAAGAAGTTTTCGTAGTCTACAGCCCCGTGAAGTGTCTCTACATTCTCACAACCAAGCTCCTTCATGGCTTTCTCTGCGAAAGAAGCCCAAACAAGCATTTTATCGCAACGAGAATATATATCTTTTGCAGAATCTAATATAGGTAAGCTATCAAGTGTTGTCCAGATGATTGTTTTGGTTTTGTTCCACCAATCTTTATCTTCGAACTGTCTAAATGCCCATAAATCCTCAACCCCAAGATATACGTCGGGTTTTACTTCTCTGATTATTTCATCTATAGTATAAAACCCGTAACCAGCAGCTCTTTTTTTAGCTTCGCTGTTTTTAACTTCTTTTAAAATGTCTTGATCAGAAGGATAAGTTCCAAAACACTTCCAAGGAGTTAACAAATCAGTTCCTTGGTGAGCTCCATTGGCGGCCTCTACAAGTTCTATGTCAGGATCATTATATAGGGAAAAAAGTACGTTCTTCATGTTTTTTCCAAAACCAGTCCCTAGTCTTGAATAATTGGAATGAATTAATACTTTAATTTTAGAACGGGACGTCATCTTCGTTTGATTCCTCTAAGCTTTTGGTTGATTTGCTTTTGGTTTCTTTCTTCTGATAATCGTTGTTTTTTTTGCTATAATCGTTGTTTTGACTTTTATTAGAGTAATCGCTTGAATTTGCTTTTAAACATTCATCAATATATGATTTTAAAAGTTGTTCTAAAACAACAGATTCTCCTGCTTCAATTGGTAATTTAAATGTTTGTGCCGAATTTTTAATAACGGATAAACCCCAAGCAGGGGTTTCGTGCCAGCTCTCTCCGTCCGCACCTACAATTTTTCTTTTTTTGTCCCAAGGCGTTAGCTTAATAATAGTTGTTTCATCGTTCCTTTTGTGAAAGGCAACAAACGGAATTCTAGATCTAAAAGATGATATGAATTCTCCAGCCTCATTAAACGACAACATTATCGTAGCAGATTTATCTGGATTCTTAGCGTTCTCCTTGAACGATCCATTTTTCTTATTGTCATCCCAACTATATTGTTGGATCATAGAAACAAACAGAACATTGCGCCCGTCTCTATCTTTAACTGAATCAAAGCTAAATGCCGCTCCAGTGTTTTTTGAATTTGGTTTATATAAAGTATGTTTCATATCCTGTGAAAATATTATCGCAGGATATTAAGAAAAAATCAAATTTAATCTAGGTCTATTTTTACGCTAGAATTTTCAAATGATGTCTTCTTGTCTGACATGTGTTTTTTGCCAGTCTTCTTTTTATAATCACCAAAAAGCTTTTTCTTAACTGGGTCTTCACCGTTGCCAGATTTTGAAGCTCTTTCCTCTGACAACTCTGCTGAATAATCAAGCATATCACCAACAGTTCCTTTCATTTTACCTGTCTTCTCGATAAATCCGACCTTATCTGATGCGTTGAGTTTTGTGTCAATTGATGCGTTGGGTGACAGAAAAACTCTTTCCCACTTAACTCCATCTTCTTCATAAACGTGTTCAGCATTCATTTTTTGGATTATTTCTTTTGAGACACCAGTTTCTGGGTTTTTGTATAGATATATAGGCATATTAAAAAATTTTAGTTGTTATTTTGTCGATTGATTTTGCGTAGGTAAATTGATCTTGAAGCTTTAAACCTTCTGAGTTTTCTTGCTTCGCTACTTTCAAAGCTCTTTCGATGCCATCTATTACACCCTTTTCATCAATTTTGGAATATTGGCCCTGATTAAATGATTCTCCTTCTCTAAAAAACATGTTATCATAACAGTTTTGCCTCCCTGATGGCTCTACTAATATTGAGTTTTTATCGTTAGCCCAGTCCTTATGTGAGGAACTATTTGTTACGATGGACCATTTTCCGAGGGCAGAACAATTAAAAGCGGGTAAATTCCAACCCTCCCCATTAGAAAGTCCAGACAAGTCAATATCTATCGCGTTCATTAATTCATTGACTTCTTCGTTTGTTTGTAGGGTTGATAATATGTTAATATTATTAAATTTTATACCACCAAGAGCAGTGTTTATAGCTTCTTTCTGTTTTTCTTCTCCTATAAATTGATTGTTAACCAAACAGGTAAGTTGGTATTTTGGGTTATTACCAAATTTTCTAGCCCATATATTAATTAGCGCTGCGGTGTTTTTCCTTCTTTCAAATTTACCTATTAAACCAAAGTGCGTAATATCATCATCAAGATATTTTTTGTTTGTTACATAGAAGTCATCGTCAAAGCCAAGAGGCACATAAGAAACGTTGTTGCACCCCTTTTCTTTAAAGAAAGAGGCAGATTCAGATGATGAAAAAAATACGTGCTTCTGTGATTTTACTATGCTTACCTCCTCTTCTGTAGGCGAATCTACTTCATAAAAGGTATAAAGATATTGGTTTTGTCCAAGAGTCCTCTCGGAACCGTTAATATGCCACACTTTAAGTGCTGGTATTTCTTTTTCAAATTTTTTTAACCTAGAGTTATAAGATGTTTTCAGCCAATCAGAAAAGTCGGATTCTAGTTTATTATATGCACCTGTATCAATTTTATTGTTGGTGGGAAACAATCTGATTTCCAAGTCCCTTTTGTAGAGTTCTTTTAAGAAATTCACCGCAACATTACCAAGGCTCAGTGAATTTATGGGTCCGTCAAAATTTAATATTTTCATTTTTGATTTTGTTTTGAAATTGCTTAATTGTTTTGTTGTGTATATTGATGCAGCCTTGTGTAGATAAATTTGCTTTCTTGGCAACCTCGCTCCAAGGGCTTACCTTGTTGCCGCCTCCTCCAAAGTATCTTTCAATAAAAATAGTTTTGACTCTTTCGTCTTTGTGTTTTGCTATCATATTTAAAGCTCTAGAAAATCGCTCATTATTAAAACAATTTTCATCTGGAGTATTATCTTTAGAAACTAAGCAAAAATCAACATCTTCGTAGTTAATAAACTTATTGCTTTTTTTATTCTGGGTTTTTTTTGTTAAACAGATAAATTTTGTTTTGTTTGCTAAATGTGTAGAAAACTTAGCTCTATGTTCTTCATAGTCTATAGCTGCTTTATATATGTTGTAATCTTTTTCATCAAGAATATCTCCAACTTGGTCGATAGAAAGGCTTTTAGAGCCAAACCTTTTTACCATATCGACATATATTCCTGAGTGCCTATCTATTAGTTCCAATAAAGCCTCTTCGTTATTCTCTTCCTTGACTTTTTTGGTTAACTCAGTGTCTGTAAATTCGTTATTCATTTAATTACCCTTAATAGTACATAAATTATTGAAATTGTCAATTAAAAACTTTTTTGAATTTTAGTCTTGACATATAAATTAAATGTACGTATAATTAATACGTAACCGTCCCGCTCTGTTAAGGTTTCGCCCTAAAGGGTTCGTAAAGAGTAAAGGTTTCGTTATAAGTAAAGGTTTCGTATTATTAATACTCTCTACGTTCGTATTAATAATGGTTTTTTTTAGAAAAAAACAAAGATTTTGGGAATTTATTTCTCTCTTTTTTTTAGTTTATATTCTTCTTGTTTTCTGGTTCAAAAAAGGGTACACTGAGTGTAACCTAAGTCAGCGATCACACTTGAAGGCTATGTTTAGCCAGATTAGCTTTATCAACCCAAAAACTAACATTTTAAAATGAGCATATTCGAAGAACAGATATCAAGAAAACCTAATAATTACCCGTGGGCTGAAGAATTTATTGAAGTAATGCATAATGGATTTTGGACAGACAAGGAATTCAGCTTTTCTTCTGATGTTCAAGACTTCCATATAACAATGGATGATCAACAAAGGGAAATAATTATAAGGACACTTTCTGCAATTGGTCAAATCGAAGTTGCTGTTAAAAAATTCTGGGCTAAACTAGGGGACAACTTACCTCACCCCTCCCTTACTGACCTTGGTTATGTGATGGCTAACGTAGAGGTCATTCATAATAATGCATATGAAAGATTACTTAAGGTTCTTGGTTTAGAGGACGTTTTTGAAGAAAACCTGAAGCTTGACTTTATTGAGGGCAGAGTAAACTATTTACGTAAATATACCCATAGGTTTTATAAGGATTCAAAGAAACAATATCTATATGCACTTATACTGTTTACTTTGTTTGTCGAAAACGTTTCTTTAATGAGTCAGTTTTACGTTATTAATTGGTTTTCAAGAAACAAGAATGTTTTAAAAGATACTGAGCAACAGGTTAGGTATACTAGAAACGAAGAAAACATACATGCTCAAGTAGGGATTAAGATTATTAATACTATAAGAGAAGAGCATCCAGAGCTTTTTGATGAGGAGCTTGAGGAGAGAATTCTTCATGAAGCAGAGCAAGCTTATATTGCAGAAGCGAAGATTATTGATTGGATGGTCAATGGTATCAATGAGGAGGGGTTGAGCGCTCCTCTGCTTAAAGAATTTATTAAATCTAGGATTAACGATTCACTTGAACAAATTTCATTTAAGAAGGCGTTTGATGTTGACAACAACGTGATTAAAGATACAATGTGGTTTGAAGAGGAGTTAATGGGAAACAATTCCACAGACTTTTTCCACTCTCGTCCTGTAGAGTATTCAAAGAAATCACAAACATTCGATCTAGAAAGCGTATTTGCATGAAAAAATATTATTGGAACAACAAAACATCACAACAAATTTTAAACAGGGGTTACCTTGATGGCGAGAGCCTAATAGACAGGGTATTAAGTGTAGGAGAAGCCTTTCAAAAAGACTTTCAGTCTAGAGCGCCTGTTGAGTATAAGGGTGAGTTTTCT
>CAJQQA010000104.1 GCA_905480355.1 uncultured Flavobacteriales bacterium
TTTTTCCTTCTGATTTAGAATTGGATTCCATAATTAATGCTTCTCCTTGGCGAGATTCGTCCATTTCTTTATTCATTCTTCTTTGTGATCCTTTAAATGATTATTTGAAGAGCAAATTTAATGAAAAACTCGACTATGTCAAAATGGCAGTCCGTTTTATTTTCTTAGATGGACTCATTTTTTTTTAATAATTAATATATATAATATACTACTGTATGAAAATTAAAAGTAGAATGCTTGAGTTATAGGGAGGAGACAAATGTAATTGATAGACTTGAAATAGCTGTTTTTATTAGCTTATAAAGGCTTGAAAAAAAAATGTTCAGTAAATAAATTGTTTTTTGCATTTAATTCCTCTTATTTTGCAACCATAAAAATTGTTTCATTTTAATTATTCTATATCATTATGGCAAAGAATTTAGTAATTGTTGAGTCACCTGCAAAGGCAAGTACAATAGAAGGTTACCTAGGGAAAGACTTTGTTGTGAAGTCAAGCTTTGGTCACGTTAGAGACCTTGCAAAGAAAGAAGCGATAGATGTAGAAAACAATTTCAAGCCGAAATATGAGGTGTCAGCCGACAAGAAACAAATAGTAGCAGAATTGAGAAAGCTATCAAAAGCTGCTGAGGTTATATGGTTAGCAACGGATGAGGATCGAGAAGGAGAGGCAATATCTTGGCATTTATATGAAACATTAAATTTATCAAAGAAAGTAACGAAAAGAATCACATTCAACGAAATCACGAAGAAAGCAATCTTAAAAGCAATAGAATCTCCAAGAGAAATAAATAAAGAATTGGTA
Source organism: uncultured Flavobacteriales bacterium (assembly GCA_905480355.1). Classification (GTDB taxonomy): domain Bacteria; phylum Bacteroidota; class Bacteroidia; order Flavobacteriales_D; family Crocinitomicaceae; genus UBA4466. The sequence goes on from CAJQQA010000104.1 coordinate 803, forward strand.
GATGCTCAACAAGCTCGAAGAATATTGGATCGTCTTGTTGGGTTTGAATTGTCACCAGTACTTTGGCGAAAAGTTAGACCGAGTTTATCAGCTGGAAGAGTTCAGTCGGTTGCAGTACGTTTAATTGTAGAGAAAGAAAAAGATATTAATAAGTTTTCGTCGAGTACATTTTATAAGATCACAGGTCGATTTGGGACCGATAAGGGTCGAATAAACGCTAACGTCTCAAAGCAAATTACAACTGAACAGGAAGTTATTGCATTTCTTGATTCATGCAAAAATGCTAATTTTTCGGTTGCTGATGTTGTTAAGAAACCAGCATCAAAGAAGCCTGTCGCACCGTTTACAACTTCAACACTACAACAACAAGCAAGTATAAAATTAGGATTCTCGGTATCAAGGACAATGTCTGTAGCTCAACGATTGTATGAGTCAGGACGAATAACTTATATGAGAACGGATTCTGTTAATTTATCAGATACGGCAATTGATGCTGCTAAAGCTGAAATTACAAGTGCATATGGAGCTGAGTTTTCCAATCCTCAAAAATATAGAACAAAAAGCTCTGGGGCACAGGAAGCGCATGAGGCAATAAGGCCCACTGATTTCTCTGTGCATTCAATTAATGCAGAAAGTGAGCAGGAAAAACTGTATGACTTAATATGGAAGAGAGGTATTTCTTCTCAAATGTCGGATGCGAAACTGGAAAGAACTACTATTAAGTTAAATGCAAACGGTGTTGACGAAACATTTTCTGCGAAGGGTGAAGTTGTATTGTTTGAAGGTTTTTTGAAAGTCTATCTAGAAACTGATGTAGACGAAGGAGATGATGAATTCACGACTGGATTAATGCCAGCAGTAGCATCTGGTGATAGCGTTAATACAGAGGAGATTTTAGTTACACAGCGTTTTACTAGACCTCCAGCACGTTTTGTCGAGGCATCCTTAGTCAAGAAACTTGAAGAATTAGGAATTGGCCGTCCATCAACTTATGCTCCAACAATTTCTACGATTCAAAAACGTGGGTATGTGGAAAAGCCAGAAAAAGATGGAACAGAAAGAGCATATGCGCAGTTTGTTTTAACTGATGGTGACTACGTAAAAAATGAATTAAACGAAGTTACTGGTCGCGAACGTAACAAATTGTGTCCAACAGATATTGGAATTGTAGTTACAGACTTCTTGATTGAGCATTTCTCTCAAATTATGCAGTATAATTTTACTGCAAAAGTAGAGCAAGAATTTGATGAAATTGCTAATGGAACAGTTGACTGGACGAAAATGATTGGGAGTTTCTATACACCATTCCATGAAAGAGTGGAAGATACTATAGAGAATTCTGAAAGAGCATCAGGTGAGCGTGAAATTGGAATAGATCCTGAATCGGGTAGACGAATAATCGTAAGAATTGGAAAATTTGGACCGATGGCACAAATTGGAAATGAAGAAGCTGATGGAGAAAAACCAAAGTTTGCTTCACTCAGAACTGGCCAGTCGATTAATTCCATTTCACTAGAAGAAGCGTTAGAATTGTTCAAGTTCCCAAAAAATCTAGGAGAGTTTGAAGGAAAAGAAACGATCGTTGCTCAAGGAAGGTTCGGTCCATACGTGAAGCATAACGATGTTTTCGTTTCTTTACCGAAAGGAGAAGACATGGGTGCTGTTGATTTGGATAGAGCCATTGAATTGATCAAAGCAAAGCAAGAAGAAGATGCACCTGTTGCGGAGTATGAGGGGATGCCAGTGCAAAAGGGTTCAGGTAGATTTGGCCCATACATTAAATGGAACGAACTGTTTATTAATGTGAATCGCAAATATGATTTTGATAACTTGACCAATGAAGATATCATAGAACTCATTGAGATCAAAAAGCAGAAAGAAATTGATAAAATGATTCATAATTGGCAAGAAGAAGGGATTTCCGTTCAAAAAGCAAGATGGGGTCGTTTTAATATTATCAAAGGAAAATTGAAAATTGAGCTTCCAAAAACGTTTAAAGTGGATAAATTAACTTTGGAAGACGTTCAAAAAATGATTGAAGAAAAAAAGCCTACTAAGAAGAAAAAAGCGGTCAAGAAAAAGGTAAAAGTAAAAGCGAAAAAATAGTTTTCAACTTTAAAATTGTAAACATTCTTTGTTTTTGAAGAGTTGGTGCTCAATTTTCATTTATTTTTGAGTAAATTCCGTGAATTAATGAAAGATCTATCCATCTACTTTGAGCCAGTTAACGAAGGCTTAGAAATAGCAAATGAACTTAAATTAGTAGTGCAGTGTCATGATTCATCTGGTTTTCCAGAAATTGAAGAAAAAGGTATTGCCATTATTTATGTGCCAGAGTATAGGAATTCTGCAGAAAATCACAAAGAGGTCATTGAGTCCTTCAGAGCTCATTTTTATTCCCTCTATCCAGGGGATAATTGGAATTTCTCAATCTATGACTTAGGGACAATTAAACCTGGAGAATCAACCAAAGATACATCGTTTGCCTTGTCACAAGTAGTTTCTGAATTAGTGAAAATGGAAATAATACCCTTTGTTATAGGGGGGGGGCAAGATCTCACCATTGCTTGTTATAAAGGCTTTGAGTCACATGAGCAAATGATCAATATTTGCGCAATAGATGCTGAGTTAGATATTGGTGACCCAAACAAGGAAGTTACGTCAGATGGATTCATAAGTCACCTTTTAATGCAGCGGCCATGTCACCTTTTTAATTACACTTCAATTGGAATGCAACGACCTCTAGTTGCAAAAAAAAATATTAACCTTTTTGATGAATTGTATTTTGACATATGCAGACTTGGACAATTGAACGATGATTTTAAAGTGGCAGAGCCACTAATTAGGAATTCTGACCTGCTCTCCATTGATTTTAAAGGATTAAAATCGGCAGACACCGATGGAAGTAAATATCCCAATGCAAACGGAATTTCGGCTTCACAAATTTGTCAAATTGCAAAATATGCTGGAATGAGTGATAAGATGTCTTGTGTGGGTATTTTTGATATTCATCCTGAGCAGAATAATGTGGCATCTGGATTGTTAGCTCAAATTATATGGTACTTTATTGAAGGTGTTGCACTGAGAGTGGGAGATTTTCCAATTGGCAGCAAAAAGAACTATACTCAATTTCACGTCCACATGGATGATTTTGAAGAAGATTTGGTGTTTTATAAAAGCAATAAGTCAAGCCGATGGTGGTTGGAAGTCCGCTACAACAGTGAAGCAGGGAGTAAATATGACCGCCATAAGATGGTGCCGTGTGATAAAGAAGATTACGACAATTCATTAAATAATCACGTGCCAGACCTCTGGTGGAAAACGCTGAAGAAAATCAATTAATTTTAAGTTTTAAAAGTTGCTTTAGAATTACAATTATTCCAAAAGTATTTTCTTTTTTTTATTTCAAATTAGAATTATTTTAGCTATTTTGTGGCCTGATACTTTTTTTGATCATGATTTTTAAGAAACGTTCAGTGGATTTGATAGCTAAATTTATGAAAAGAAACTCTTTGTTAGTGCTTGTTTTGTTAATGATTAGCGGAAGTTTAATCGCTCAGCAAGACAAATTGATCACACATTTCATGTTCGATAAAATGAGTCTCAATCCTGGTGAGACAGGAATTGATGAAGGAATTTGTGGCACATTACTTTATAGAAATCAATGGGACAAAGTAAACGGCGCGCCAAACTCTGTCGTCCTAAATTTAGCGGCTAACATGAATCGGTTTTTTCCTGGTGGAATAGGTATTTCTTTCTATAATGACGCGATCGGTTTTAGTAGTCAAAACAATATCGAATTGAATTATTCATATCCTTTGCGAATATCTGGAGTAGGTACTTTAGGAATTGGAGTAGGATTTGGATTGATGAATTTTTCTATGAATCCTCAATGGGAGCCTCCAACTACTGCAATAGATCCAACATTGCCAAATGCAATATCTGCAAATAAGTTTGATTTAAATTTTGGGTTATACTTGAAAGGGGAGCAAGATTATTATGTAGGAATTTCTTCAACACACCTTACTCAAGCTAGATTTGCAGATGGATTAGGGATTACTGATTATGGCTCAGTAAGACATTATTATTTAATGGGAGGAAAAACTTTTAGAGATGTTGGTCCTGGTGATATTGAAACTAACCTTATGGTTAGAACTGAATTATTACATTTCTCAGTTGATGTGAACGCAAGATATTTATGGAATAATATTGCTTATGCTGGAGTTACTTATAGAACAAGTGATGCCATTGCTATTATGTTAGGATATAAGCCTATTAAAAATATGACTGTTGGATATTCTTATGATATAACAACAAATAGACTTTCAAGTGTTTCTAAAGGGACACATGAAATATTGGTTAAATATTGTTACCATTTACCTATACCGCCAATTCAAAAATCTAAACACCCTAGATGGTTGTAATTGTCAATTATTTTTAGAATATTTGTAACCTTTATCATATAAGTCCCGTTATATCGAAGTAAAAAGAACCTGTAAGTAAGTTAATTTAGATGTCCGGAAGATTAAAAAGAGGTAGTATGAAAAAACTTTTGTTATTTGCTATTATTGGAGTTGTGCTCGCATCGTGTAGTTCTCGAACTGGTGAGTTAACTGGCGCTCTAGGTAGACCAGTGTATCATCCGCAAATCCCACTTGGAATGGTTTACATTCCTTCTGGTTCTTATCAGATGGGCGAGAATGATGGCGATATGCCATTCTTGCACCAAACGAGAGCGAAGACCGTTTCTGTGCAGGCATTTTACATTGATCAAACAGAAATATCTAATAATGAATACCGCCAATTTGTACATTGGGTAAGGGATTCAATTGCTAGGGATAAAATATACTATGGCTTCGAGGAAGATGAGGATGCTGATCGCTTTATCAATTACAATGATTTGTATTTTGATGAAGGTGCTTTGGAATACGTAGAGTATGATGCGTCTGATAGAGAATTGAATAGAACCGTGTTTTCATTAAATTGGGATAGAAGCTTTTCTTATGCTGACCCTGATTTAGTTCCAATTTTGGCCGATATGTACTACCCACAGCCTCAGCGTTATTATAAGCGTAGAGAGTTTGATGTTCGTAAACTAATGTATAGATACTATTGGATTGATCTAGTTGATGCTGCGAAAAGAGGCCGTATTAACATTACTCCAAATGCTTATGATAATCAGGGAAATAAATTAGTAGATGACCATAGAGAGCTGGAAACACCTCCGCATCCATTTACGCAAGAGCCGCAAGGTCAAGATTTAGATCTTAGTAATGGAATTAATAAGAAAGGGCAAAGTAATGCCATTCGTGGTCATGCAAATCGTCAACGTTTTATTATTGATGAAATAATAAACGTTTATCCAGATACTTTATGTTGGGTTCGTGATTTTACATATTCATTTCATGATCCAATGACGAACATGTATTTCTGGCATCCAGCATATGACAATTATCCAGTTGTTGGAGTAACTTGGGTGCAAGCGAAAGCATTCTCTGTTTGGAGAACACAATTAATGAACAGCTGGTTAGTAGCAATGGGAGATTTATTTGTGAATGATTTCCGTTTGCCAACTGAAGCAGAATGGGAAAGAGCATCGCGTGGTGATTTACAATTATCTCAATACCCTTGGGGTGGACCTTATATTAGAAATGAGTCAGGTTGTTTCTTAGGAAACTTTAAGCCAATGAGGGGTAGATATTTTGAGGATGGTGGTTTTCATACGGTGAAAGTGTTTTCTTACAATCCAAATGGATGGGGATTATACTGTATGTCTGGAAATGTTTCAGAATGGTGTGAAACAGCATTTGATGAATCAATGTATGAATTCTCACATGATTTAAATACTGATTATAGATACAATGCAATGGACTGGGATCCAGCATCGATGAAACGTAAAGTGACTCGGGGTGGTTCTTGGAAAGACATTATGTATTATTTAAGAAATGGATCTCGAACATTCGAGTATCAAGATTCTGCCAAGTCATACGTAGGTTATAGAAACGTAGCGACTCACTTAGGCCGTGGAGGAAGAGATTTCACGAAAGAAGGTGGCGAAGAAATTCGAAGTGATATTCAATTAAGATAATTACGAGAATAACAACAAACAGTAGTAATAAGCAAATTTATTTAAACCAGAAAAAAACTAGAAAAATTATGAAACCAGGAAGTAAAGCATGGAAAAAATTTATGGCAAAACTCTATGGGTGGGGTGCAGCTGTAGTAATTGTTGGGGCACTTTTTAAAATAGAGCATCTACCAGGGGCATCTTTAATGTTATCTGTTGGTTTAGGTACAGAAGCATTTATATTCTTCATGTCTGCATTTGAGCCAATCCACGAAGATCCAAATTGGGAACTTGTTTACCCAGAATTAGCGTTAGGTAATTCTGACGAATTAGATCACGATGCAACTTCTGCAAAAGGTGATGGCATTACTGATCAATTGGATAAAATGCTAGAAGAAGCCAAAATTGATGGTGAGCTTTTAGAACGTTTAGGTGATGGTATGAGAGCCTTAGGTGACAATGCAAACCAATTGAAAGGTGTTACAACTGCAGTTGTTGCAACAGATTCATATGTAGAAAGCTTAAAGGAAGCTTCGGATAAGGTTTCTCTGTTGTCAGATTCTTACGAGAAAGCATCTGTTGCTATTTCAGGAATGACTTCGGCTACTGCTGAAGGTGAGTCTGTCGGAGAACAAATGGGTAAAGTATCTAAGAATTTATCTGCATTAAATAATGTATATGAATTACAATAGAAAGGATCTTCTGCGCATTTAGAAGCAACTGAGAAATTCCAAGGTCAAGTAACTGATATGATGAAGAATCTTTCTGATTCAGCTGAAGATACTCGTTTATACAAAGAAAACATGGCTATGATGTCTCAAAACTTAACTGATTTGAACGCAGTATACGGTAACATGTTAAAAGCGATGACAATTACTAAGTAAGATGAATTTTATATTCATCTGTTACTTATTTATAAAAAATCATTAACTAATTGTAAACCAATTAAATTAATAAAAAATGTCAGGAGGAAAAGAAACACCACGGCAAAAGATGATCGGTATGATGTACTTAGTACTTACCGCTCTTTTGGCCTTGAACGTATCTAAATCAATCCTTGATGCATTTGTTGCAATCGAGGA
>CAJQQA010000105.1 GCA_905480355.1 uncultured Flavobacteriales bacterium
GATGATGAAAATCGTGAAAACGAAGGTGATTTTTTAACCGCAGCAAGGAACATTACACCTGAAATTATCAATTTCATGGTGACTCATGGTCGTGGACTTGTTTGCATGCCAATAATTGAGGAACGTTGTGACGAGTTGGGCTTGGAAATGATGGTGAAAAATAATTCAGCAGCATATGAGACTCCTTTTACTGTTTCTGTGGATTTAATTGGACACGGCTGCACAACTGGAATTAGTGCAGAAGACCGTTCTAAAACTATTAAAGCTTTGATTGATCCTTCTATCCGCATAGAAGAAATTGGTAAACCCGGTCATATTTTCCCTCTTCGTGCTAGAAAAGGTGGAGTACTAAGAAGAGCTGGACATACCGAAGCTGCAATTGATTTATCAAGAATGGCCGGATTTGAAGCTGCTGGCGTAATTGTAGAGATTTTAAACGAGGACGGTACAATGGCTCGTTTGCCTCAACTGATTAAAATTGCTCAGAAATTTAACTTGAAGTTAATTTCAATTGAGGATTTAATTGAATACCGAATTAAAACAGAAACATCAATCGAAAAAATTATTGATGTTAAAATGCCAACAAAATACGGTGATTTTGAAATGGTACTTTATAAAAACACCAATACTGATGAAGAACATCTTGCTCTAGTTAAAGGTAAATGGAAAGAAAATGAACCTGTTCTTGTACGTGTTCATTCTTCATGCATGACTGGAGATATATTTGGTTCTTGTCGTTGCGACTGTGGCCCTCAATTACAAGAAGCAATGGAAGTAATTGATAAAGAAGGTAAAGGAGCAATTATATACATGAATCAAGAAGGTCGTGGAATTGGCTTAGCAAATAAGCTAAAATCATACAAACTTCAAGAAGAGGGCTTTGATACATTAGAAGCCAATATTAAATTAGGATTTAAAGGAGATGAGCGAGATTATGGTATTGGTGCTCAAATCATTCGAGATTTAGGCATTTCAAAAATGAAGCTAATGTCTAATAACCCTACAAAAAGAACAGGATTGATTGGATATGGATTAGAGGTTGTTGAGAATGTTGCTTTAGAAATTGGAAGTAATGAGCACAACGAATCATATTTAAAGACGAAACGTGATAAGATGGGTCACTCTCTTAAGTTGGACAAGTAATGCTCATTTCTAAATCACTTCATAAATCATACGGAAAACTCCAAATCCTTAAAGGAATTGACCTTGAAATAAAACAAGGGGAAGTAGTTTCTATTGTAGGTCCTTCTGGAGCTGGAAAAACAACGTTACTTCAAATATTAGGAACATTAGAAAATCTCGATTCAGGCGAAGTAATGATTGATGGTGTAAACCCATTTAGTTTGTCAAAAAATCAACTGTCTGAATTTAGAAATCAATCCATTGGTTTCATCTTCCAATTCCATCAATTATTACCAGAATTTACTGCAGAAGAAAATATAATTCTACCTGCACTAATTAAAGGTGTTTCACAAAAAGATGCAAAGGCTGAAGCGAAGCGCTTGTTAGACATGTTAGGCTTAGCAAACAGAGCTCTTCACAAGCCAAATGAATTATCTGGTGGAGAACAACAAAGAATCGCCGTAGCACGATCATTGATCAACAAGCCAAAAGTAATATTCGCAGATGAACCATCAGGGAATCTAGATAGCGCTAACTCCGAAGAATTACATCAGCTATTTTTTGATTTAAGAGATGAATTCAATCAAACCTTTGTTATTGTTACACATAATGATAAGCTAGCAAAAATGACTGACAGACAGTTAGTTATAGATGATGGATTTATTATTTAATTCAGGGCTTTCGGACTTAATAATCACTATTATATCTATAAGAATGCTCTTCTCTGAACTTAAAGAATATCTTGATTTTAAATCTGTTCAATACAACACAAGAGACTTTATTGAAACTGACCCTATACAAATTCCGCATAGGTTTAATCAGAAAGAAGACATAGAAATTATCGCTTTTCTCGTTTCCACAATCGCTTGGGGAAAAAGAGCTATGATAATTAAAAGTAGTGAACGTCTACTTGATATCATGCAACACTCCCCTTTTGATTTTATTCAAAATTATGAAGAGAATTCTAATCTTGAATTTGTTCACCGCACGTTTAATGGTATAGATTTAGATTTTTTCTTTAGAAGTCTTCAAAATATTTATCAAAATGGAGGACTTGAAAAAGCCTTTAGTCTGCACCCTGAGATTGATGGAGTAAAAGGCCGGATAATGACTTTCAGAGAGTTATTTCTAGAAACAGAACACGAAAAAAGAAGTGAAAAGCACATTTCAAACCCTATGAAAAATTCTGCGACAAAAAGAATCAATATGTTCTTGCGCTGGATGGTACGCAAAGACAATAAAGGAGTAGATTTTGGAATTTGGAAAAGCATCCCATCATCAGAATTGTATTTACCGCTTGATGTTCACACCAGTAGGATTTCTAGAGAACTAGGACTTCTCTCTCGAAAACAAGACGACTGGAAAGCACTGGAAGAATTAATGCAAAAGCTTAGAGAAATGGATGCAAACGATCCTGTTAAATATGACTTTGCATTGTTCGGTATAGGTGTTTTTGAATAAAAAGAGCAAATTGGTCATAGAAAAATGAGAAAATGCTATATTTGAAGCATGGCGTTTTTGTATCCTGGGTTTCTTTGGGCATTTTTTATCTTAATCATTCCTATTGTTATTCATCTCTTCAATTTCAAGCGTTATAAAACAATGTATTTTTCAAGTCTTGCATTTGTTAAACATGTTGATGAAAAAACGAAAGCGACCAAATCATTAAAAAACATTCTTGTTCTCCTGAGCAGACTTCTAGCATTTGCCTTCTTGGTTCTTGCATTCGCTCAGCCCTATTTCACGTCTAAGAACGATGGAGAAGTCACCAAAGCTTCTTTCCTTTCAATGTACATTGATAATTCCTTCTCAATGCAATCAAGAGGTGCAGAAGGACAACTTCTTTCTGAAGCAAGAGAAAACGCAAGAAGTATTATCAAAAATGCCTCATTAGATACTCGTTTTATAATCGTTACAAATGATTTTTCTGGAAGTGAAGAGCGAATAATGACAAAGGTGGAAGCTTTTGAAAAAATCGATAATATTGAGTTTTCACCTATAACACGCTCGTTGAACGAAGTAATACAGTGGCAAGAGAATAACTTCTCTAAGAAAAATTTGGAAGATGGTATTCAGATTCAAAATGTTCTTTTGAGTGATTTTCAAGAAATTAATTTAAAATTCAATAGTAAGCTGAATGTTGAGGAAATTCTTATGTACCCAATAAAGCTCAATGCAGAAACAGACAATAACATATTAATAGATTCAATCTGGTTTTCTTCTCCGATACATAAAGTAAATACTAAGAATGAATTGAATATAAGAATTCAAAATAATAGTCCTCTAAACTTAACAAATACAGAAGTTATAATAGCCATTGACTCTTATAAAAAAACGATTTTCGTGGACATTCCTGAGAATCAATCAATCGTAACGAAAATTGGTTACATGGATAAATCAATTGGATTTAAGACGGGGAAAGTTCAAGTTGTTGACAATCAAGTTTTTTTTGATGATACTTATTATTTGTCCTACAAGGTTAAAAAGAACATTAATGTACTGATCTTAAATGATGATGACGCAATACCAAACTTATCAATGGTGCTAGACTTGGATGATTATTTCCAATACACGACAATAGATATAAAGGCAATAACAAAAGGAGATTTAGATAATGTCGATTTAATCTTACTTAATGGAACCAACAAGATATCAAATGGCTTAACTACTTACATTTCTGACTTCATTTCTAATGGAGGATCGGTTGCATTATTCCCAGGAAAAACACCTATACCGAATGAATGGAACAATCTATTGAGTAAGCTCAAACTTCCACTGCTTGGAAAAAAAATATCAACAGGTACAAGAATCCAATCACTCAATTATGCCGATCCATTTTTTAGGAGTGTTTTTAAAACAGAGAATAACAAGCTAAACTTACCTAGTGTTCAATCCGTTTTTCAGGCTGTTTCAAATAATCAATCAATATACTCTCCACTGATTTCACTTCAAAACGGCCTACCTCTTCTTGCATTATCGCAAACAAACGGTAACGCTTTTATGTTCTATAGTTCATTACATCCTGATTTTGGGAATTTTTCGAAAGATGCACTCTTTCCTACACTAATATTGAGAATGTCCGAAATTAGTCAACGAAAGCTTCCTGAATATTTAATTCTTGGGGATGATAGCCGATTCCCTATATATCATAAGATCTCCATAGACAATCCTGTTCATATCATTGGCGAGAATTTGGATCTCATTCCTCCATCAATTTCTATTTCAGGTGTTACATATATTACTTTGAATAGTTTAGAAAAAAACAATGGATTCATAAGTGGTAATTATAGCCTTAATACTGAAATTCCGCTAGGAAACATTAGTATTAACTATAATCGAAGAGAGTCTGAATTAAATTGTGGAACCAATAATTTAATCATAGATTTATTAAAGAAAATTGGAGCTAAAGAAATTGTATTTAATGAAGTTGGTAGTAATCATAAGCTTTCCACCATTGACATTGATAAACCTTTTAGTTATTGGAAGATTTGTATCATTTTTACTCTTATTTTTGTACTCACTGAAATGTTACTTATACGGTTATTAAAATAGCTCGAATGAAGATATTAATTAAACAGGCCAAAATCACTGATAAAAACTCTCCTTTTAATGGAATGACAAAAGACATTCTTATTGAAGGGGACACAATCGTTAAGATTGAAGATACAATTAGTGATGATGATGCCAATTTAATTGAAGCAAATGATATGCATGCTTCAATTGGTTGGGTAGATCTTAAAGCCGATTTTTGCGATCCGGGTTTCGAACACAAAGAAACCATAGAATCTGGATTAGATGCTGCTGCTTCTGGTGGTTATACTCATGTTGCAGTTTTACCAAGTACACAACCTGTTGTTGATGGAAAGAGTCAAATCCAATACATGCAAAGAAAATCAGAATATCATGCGACACAGCTGCATTCTATTGGGACTATAACGGTTGGAATGAAAGGTGAAAATCTTTCTGAAATGTATGATATGTCACAAAATGGTGTGAAATTGTTTTCGGATGATCTCAGCCATGTTAGCTCTGGAATTATGTATCGCGCACTTCTATATGTGAAGAATTTTGAAGGTACAATTGTTGCATTCGCTAGGGACGCTTCTATTGCTGGCAAAGGAATAGTGAATGAAGGCATGGCTTCTACCAAGACAGGGATGAAAGCAGATCCTTCAATTTCAGAAATAATAGAATTAGAACGCAATTTACGCTTACTTGAATACACAGGAGGCAAAATTCACTTTACTGGGGTATCAACAGAAGAAGGTGTGAATTTAATTCGAAATGCCAAAAAGAAAAATCTTAATATAACAGCTGATGTTCATATTGCAAACCTTTTATACAATGAAGAAAGTGTATTGGGCTTTGATTCTAACTACAAATGCATGCCACCACTTAGGTTTGAAACTGATAGGAAAGCATTGTTATCAGGTGTAATTGACGGTACGATCGATGCAATTGCGTCTAATCATAGACCAAAAGACAAAGAAGAAAAAGACGTAGAATTTGACCTCGCTGAATTTGGAACAATTAATTTACAAACTGTCTTTTCAAGTCTTTTAATGCAGAATGAACTTGATTTAGCAACAATAGTAGAAAAATTATCAAGTGGTGCTCGTTCTATTCTTGGAATAGATGATAAAACGATTGACATTAAGAAAAAAGCCGATTTAACCTTATTCTCACCTAGTAAATCGTGGGTGTTTTCGAAAGAAGAAATTTGCTCGCATACTACCAATAGCCCTCTTGTTGGTAGCGAACTTACTGGCAAAGTAATCGGTGTAATTAATAACGGAAAATTATCAAAAAGATAACCATGGCCACAAAGCGTAATTTCATAAAGCAATTTATAAAAAATAAAAAAATGGTGGGAGCCGTAAGTCCTTCCTCACGTTTTTTAGGCGAAAAAATGCTTTTTAATATCGATTTTAACAAAGAAAAGATAATTGTTGAATTAGGACCTGGTACTGGAGTATTCACAGATATGATTATCAAACGAATGGCCCCAGATGCCAAACTGTTAATTTTTGAGCTGAACGATAATTTCTTTGCATCACTTGATGAACGAATCACTGATCCTCGCGTTACAATCATACATGATTCTGCAGAGTTTATTGAGAAGTATTTAGAAAAAGATCAAAAGGCAGATGTTATTGTTTCATCATTACCCCTAATGGTCTTTCCGGAAGAACTTAGGGAAAAAATTATTTTGGAAGCATACAATTGCTTAAAAAAGAATGGTAATTACATTCAATTCCAGTATTCATTGCAATCAAAGAAATTACTCGCTAAAAAATACGATACAATAGATATCAAGTTTACAATTAAGAATTTCCCTCCGGCATTCGTATACACATGTCACAAAGCGTAAAAAAGAATCTTTTCTATTACAAGCTTTACAAGCCATACGGTTATCTGTGTCAATTTACTGGAGAATCTTCCGATTTGTTATTAGGCGATTTATTTAATTTTCCTAAGGATGTCTACTCCGTAGGTCGTCTAGACAAAGACAGTGAAGGACTTTTAATTTTGACGAATGACAACCATTTTAAATCAAGATTATTGTCTCCGAGTTCAAATAAATGGAAAGTATATTGGGTTCAAGTTGAAGGAGTAATTGATCAGAAAGCAATTGATTCCCTCACGAACGGCTCTATAAAAATAAAGCACAAAGGCAGAGAGCATATAGTTTCCAAAGCGAAATGTAAACTCATCTCAAATCCCAATATTGAAGAACGAGTTCCTCCTGTTCGAATAAGGAAGAGTATACCAACTTCTTGGATCGAGTTACACATTTCAGAAGGAAAAAACCGACAAGTTAGAAAAATGACTGCAGCGGTCGGCTTCCCTACCCTTCGTTTAATCCGATATTCTGTAGATCAAATCACTTTAGAAGGCATGCTTCCTAAAGAAGTACTTCCTTTTCTACCGATTAATCTGTAATCATCACAGAACACTCATTGATGATTTTTTTGGCTTGTTTTTTGCCTATCTTGATTAACTATAAACATAAAAACTATGATTACATCAATTGAAATTGCAAAAATTCTTCTGAAAGAAAAAAAAAAAAATTAAATAAATATAAATCAAGCTTTGATGCTGGACTTATAGGTCTTGGAGTGAGAAAGAAGAAATAGAAATTTTAAAATGATCTCTTCAAAGGAATTATATTCAATTTTAGGTGCAAAAATTGAACCTATTACTTATCGTTAAGCTTCCAATTTTATTAAGCAAACAACAAATTTATGATGTTTTGATAAATGAAGCATCGATTCAAAAAAAAATAGCATATTTGTTAAGAAAAAAATAACATTAAAAACAGGTATGGATTATAACAAGAAGGAAGAAGTTTATTCTAAAGTGGTGAGAGCAGGTAAAAGAACCTATTTTTTTGATGTTAAAGCAACAAAAGGTAACGAATTGTACCTTACCTTAACAGAGAGCAAGAAAACCTTTGTTGATGGTAAAGAATTTTATCAAAAACATAAATTATTCCTTTACAAGGAAGATTTTGAGAAGTTTAGCGATGGATTAGGAGATGTACTAACAAAAATTGGAGAGCTCAACGATACTGGTAATTATAAATTTGAAGAATATACCCCTATAGAATCAACGCCTGAAGAAGTAAGCTTTGATGATCTTTAGATAATTACACAAAATATTTCTTTTGATAAATCGTTGATAACTCCTAATAATTCATGGAGTTATTCACTAACATTAGTCGTACCTTTATAGCTCAATTACAACTAAATGGGGAAAATAATAGCAATTGCAAATCAAAAAGGTGGGGTTGGTAAAACAACTACTGCAATTAATTTAAGCGGATGCTTAGGTGTCCTAGAATACAAGACATTAATCGTTGATGCTGACCCACAGGCAAACGCAACTTCAGGACTAGGTTTAGACCCGAGTAGCAGCAAGAATATTTATGATTGCTTAATTAACGACGTCGATCCATCCGATTTAATAATTAAAACTGAAACACCCAACTTAGATATTATTCCTTCTCACATTGATTTAGTCGGTGCTGAACTAGAAATGATTAATTTGCCAAATCGAGAGCACATGCTTAAGTTTGCGCTTGAAAAAATACGAGATCAATATGATTTTATCATTATTGACTGCTCTCCTTCGTTAGGACTTATTACAGTAAATTCATTAACAGCTGCTGACTCTGTTATTATCCCTGTACAATGTGAATATTACGCATTAGAAGGATTAGGAAAATTATTGAATACAATTAAAATTGTGCAAGGCCGTTTAAATACTGAACTTGCAATTGAAGGGATTCTTCTAACAATGTATGACACTCGATTGAGATTGGCTAATCAAGTCGTTGAAGAAGTGAAAATGCACTTTCAAGAAATCGTTTTTGACACGGTAATTCATAGAAACACAACGCTTGGAGAGGCACCTAGCTATGGAGAATCAATTATTATGCATGATGCTTCAAGTAAAGGCTCTATAAATTATTTGAACTTTGCGCGAGAAATTTTACAGAAGAATGACATGACCAATATGACAAACGAAGATAAATCCAACATTTTTAGTGATGAGCTCTAATACAAAGAAAAGGTCAGCGCTAGGAAAAGGTCTGAGTGCATTGTTGGAAAGTGCAGAGACAGACATAACAAGTAACTCTGGACTTGCAGATAGTGTTGGCTCTATTTCAGAAATACCAATTTCATCCATAGAAGCAAATCCATTCAATCCTCGCACACATTTCGAGAAGGAAGCCTTAGAAGAACTTAAAAATTCAATTGCCACACACGGCATTATACAACCTTTAACCGTTCGTAAATTAGGGCGAGATAAGTATCAATTAATATCAGGAGAACGCAGGCTTAGAGCTTCGCAATTGGCTAATTTAGAAGTTATACCTGTATATATTCGTATTGCAAATGATCAAGCAATGCTGGAAATGGCATTGGTCGAAAATATCCAACGCCAAGACTTAAATCCAATTGAGGTTGCCTTTTCATACAAACGCTTAATTGAAGAGTGCAACTTAACCCAAGAACAGCTTAGCTTCAAAATTTCAAAA
>CAJQQA010000106.1 GCA_905480355.1 uncultured Flavobacteriales bacterium
AAAATGCGTTCTTTGATTAGATCAAAAACTTCTTGACTTCTGTAAAATGAAGAGGGAAGAGTCTCCGATTTTGCAATTTCAGAATTAATATCGAATGAATCGTCCATTTTATTTTTGTTTAATTAATAGATATAAAGGTATTCCCAAAGCCAATAAAATTAGCCCATACATGACAACCTCAAAACCACATCCAAAGACCATCCAGCAACAAAATAGGAGCGCCATTAATGCTACTACATAGTTTGCAAAAGTTTTTGAATTGACTTCCATTCTACGTACCATCAAGAAGAAGGTGATAATTGAGAATATGTAAGGTGTTATAACAGATAGCGTAGACAATTTCATCATAAAGGAAAAAGCATCAACTAATGATTTTGAATAATTTAAAGCCATCAATATCGAAACTAAAATACTTGAAATAATCAATCCATAAATAGGGGAGTGCGCCTTGTTGACTTTTCCGAACACACTTGGAAACAATTTATCAATAGATGCACTGTAAGGGATTTTTCCTTGAATCAATATCCATCCGTTTAAAGCGCCAATGGTTGATATTACGGCACACCATGCAAACAGAAGCTGGCCGTTAATTCCCCAAATCACATTGGCTGAATCTGCGAAAGGCGCTTCTGACTTGGATAAAATATTTGGTGGTAAGACACTACAAATAACGATGAAAGATAAGATGTAAATTACTGCTGTGAATAATGTACCATAGATTGTAGCCTTTTTTATAATTGTAGAATTAGCAATACCCTTTGAAGGAATTGTTGCACTTTCCATACCTAAGAAAGCGAAGAAGGTTAGTGTTGTAGCTGCTGTGATACTTTCGAAAGATATTACTGAAGTAGTAAACCATGATGAAAGCTGCCCCCAATCACAGTAAAATAGACCTATCGTACATAATCCTATTAGCGGCAAGACTTTTAGAATTGTAGTTATTAGTTGAATCGCACCAACAGTTTTTAATTTCTTAGAATTCACCCAAGTAAATAACCAAACAAATACCAATCCGGTTACTATTGAATGAATTGGGCTTGCTCCGACAAAAGGAAAAATTACTTTTAAGTAACCAACAAGAGCCACAGCTATTGCTGCATTTGTAGACCAGATAGAAATCCAGTATCCCCATGCAACTAAAAAGCCAGGGAATCTCCCTAAGCCTGCCACAGTATATGCATAAGGACCTCCTTCAGAGTGCTTTAAATGCTTACTCAAGAAGCTAAATACTACAGAGAGTAAAATGGCTCCTAAAGTAGAAAATAACCAGCCATAGAGGCTATTTAATTGATAAAATGCAAGAGTTGCTGGAAGCAAAAAAATACCAGAGCCAATCATATTACCTACAACAAATGATGTAGTAGGCCAAAACCCTATGGTACTCGATTTTTGCATCACACAAATATCGTTAAATATATTATAGAATTTTATTCGCGTTTCAAGTATATTGTAGAATACAAATTTTAAATTTGACTTTATATAAATAGCATAATGAATTTAAAACAAACAACTCTAAAAGATATTCCTGTAATAATGTCAATAATCAGTGATGCTCAAAGTTATTTAAAGGACTTAGGGATAGATCAGTGGCAAGATGGTTATCCAAACGAAGAGCAGATTTTAATCGATATTAAAAATGAGGATAGTTATGTGATAGCCAATGAGGAAAATGCAGTTATGGGGACGGTCGTTTTTACAACTAAAATTGAACCAACATATCAAAATATTGAAGGAGATTGGATAACGAAAGGTGATTCAAAATACGGTGTAATTCATCGTTTAGCTGTTAGTGATGAGTTTAGAGGATATGGCGTTGCTAAATATGTTTTCCAATTCTGTGAAGACGAACTTGTTAAATCTAAGGTTCAGAGCATGAGAATTGATACACACAGAGGAAATTCAGGTATGCAAAAGTTAATCACAAGTCTAGGTTATAAATATTGTGGTGTAATTATTCTATCCAGCGGCGCGGAACGCTTGGCCTTTGAAAAGGTTCTTATTCATTAGATTTTTCTTTTGGAGTGCTAAAAAAAAATCATTTCACTATTTTAATTGGAGGATTTTATAGAGGTGAAATATCAAAAGAAAATTTTGAGTTAATTTCAATTCAACTTGTTGTCCTAAAAATTAAATAGGGTTATTGAAAACTTCTTTAAAATCTAATTTATTAAATATAGATTAACTTTCAAAATACTGCCATTCAGTTAATCAAGTCTGGTATATAAGTTCCTGCTTATTGGTTTTTTTTGATAGTAAATTGTCAGTTATTTGATTATATTAGCTTTAATTATTATCCATCATGCCAACTTGTCAAAACATTGCACCTACTACCCTTAGTATGGCTCCATATACTGGTCCCTGGACTAAGGATCTTGCTTCACACCTTTTACGAAGAACTCTTTATGGTCCGACTCAAGTTCAAATAAATGATACAGTCGCGTTGGGCGTAGATTTCGCAGTAGAAAACTTACTTCAAATTATTCCTTCCACGGATCCGTTAACATGGCATCCAGATGAAGCTGTAGGTGCGCAGGGTGCTACTTGGGTGACTGAATTCTATCCTACGGATGAAGCATTAGTTGACCCAACTGAAGATGCTCGAAAACATTCATTATTTTCTTGGATCGCTGGACGTATTAATACTGAACAAAATGCTTCACCATCTATTACAGAGAAAATATGTTTTTTCTGGCATAATCATTTCTCCGCGAAACGTTCGGGAGATGGTAGAAATACATTTATGTACCATCGACTTCTTGATACACATGCGCTAGGAAATTTTAGGACACTTATTGAGGATATAACTGTTGATCCATGCATGATGTATTTTCTAGATACAGCCTCTAACACAAAATGGTCGCCAAATGAAAATTATGCAAGAGAATTATTAGAACTTTATACCATAGGGAAAGGTCCATTGATAGGTCCTGGAGACTATTCGAATTATACGGAAGAAGATATTGCCGCTGGAGCAATGATTTTAACTGGATGGAAGGTCCGAGAGAACAAAAGTGCAGTTGCAAATCCATACAGCGAATTTGACCCTTCGCATCACGAGGATTCTGACAAGCAGTTGTCTCATCATTTCAACAATGCAATTGTTGCGAGTAATGATGAGCTTGAGTATAAGGACTTTATTGATTTAATTTTTCAAAAGGATGAAACTGCTTTTCACATCTCGAAAAAGTTGTACCGCTTCTTTGTGAGCACAGAAATTACGCCAGAAATTGAAAGCTCTGTCATTGACCAAATGGCGCAAACAATGTTGGCGAACAATTATGAAATTCGACCTGTACTCGCTGAATTATTGAAGAGTGAACATTTTTATGACCTTGTAAATATAGGGGCTCACATGAAATCACCGCTAGAATTTATTTTCAGTATGATGAACCCAACTTTAACTTATCCAACGAATGGACTTGATGGCGATAATCTTCTTTGGAAACAATTATATGCTAAGGCGAGTAGTATAAATCAAAATTGGTACACGCCACCAAGCGTCGCAGGCTGGCCTTGTTTTTATCAGGAGCCCGCATTCATGCAACACTGGTTAAATGCAGCAACAATAAACAGTCGTTTTTGGTATGTTACACAACTTACGACTCACTCAACGGGTATATCCAGTGATACGTTCGGTACATTATATAGTATAAAAATTGATGCCTTAAGCTTTTTGGCAACACTTCAGACTCCAAGTGACGGTTCGGCAATGATTGATGAGATTTGCCTCTTATTTTTACCGAGATTATTGGAACAAACGAAGAGAGATGCTTTATTAAATACTCTAACTGATGGCTTGCCTGAGTTTGAGTGGACGTTGCAGTACAACGAATATTTAGCAAACCCTGCAGATGTCAATTATTCTGATCCTGTAAAGAGTCAAATGGAAGCAGTGTTATCACAGTTATTTAAGTCTCCCGAATTTCAAAGTTGTTAAAGATATGGACAGAAGAAAATTTATAAAGAATTTATCATTAGCTTCAGCTACTGTACCTTTTATGGTGGACAACATAATGGCACAAGCACTTCCCAATAACCTTTTTAATGTTCCTGTTTCATATGAAGACCGTGTTTTAGTGATGATACGCATGAGCGGAGGTAATGATGGATTAAATATGGTAATCCCCATTGATCAATACGATAATTTGATGATCCAGCGCCCAAATATAATTATTCCCGAAAACAAAATAATTCAGGGAACTTATGATCTTGGGTTTCATCCTGCACTTAACGGTATATCCGAAATGTTCAATGACGGAAAAGCATCGGTAATGCAGAATGTTGGCTATCAAGAGCAAAACAGGTCGCATTTCCGTTCGATGGATATATGGTCAACAGGATCAACGGAAATTTATGAGAAGAGAGGCTGGTTAGGGCGTTATTTTGAACAGAATCATCCAGAATATCCTGATAATTATCCAAATAATATAAACCCTGATCCATTTGCGGTGAGCATGGGGAATTCGATATCTACTACCTGCCAAGGAACTATCGCGAATTTTTCGACATTAGTTTCAAAACCGAGTAACACATATAATCTAGAAGAAAGTCTAACTACAAATGATGGTACACTTAATGGTTGTAATTCGAGTTTCGTGACTACATTAATTGAACAAACAAATGCCTATGGATTAAGAATAAATGCTGCTTACGATGCAGGAAATTCTCTTTCGCAGTATTATTATATTGACAATAATCCACAAAATGATTTTAAAAGCAAGATTTCGGAGCAATTGAAGTATGTGGCTCAAATGATTTCTGGAGGAATGCAAACGAAACTCTATATTCTAGATGTAAATGGATTTGACACCCATAATGAGCAGGTTGATTTAAGTGATACTTCAACTGGAGTTCATGCAGAATTATTGCAGGAGATTTCTGATGCTGTTTATGCATTTCAGAATGACTTAGAATTACTTGGACTCGATAAAAGAGTTATGGGGATGACATTCTCTGAGTTTGGAAGGCAAATCGCATCAAATGGAAGTGCAGGAACTGATCATGGTGATGCGGCTCCATTGTTTCTATTTGGAAAATGTATATCAAGTTCAATCATTGGAAACAACCCCGTAATTTTAGATGAAATCACAAATCAAAAAGGGGTAGACATGCAGATTGATTTTAGAGATGTATATGCCTCAATACTAAAAGATTGGTTTAGGATTTCTGAGGATCAAATAACAACTATTTTTGAAAATCATTCGATCAATTATTTAACACTAATGGATGGTTGCTATAGTAATGGTTTACACGATGAAGAACCAACACTTATTTGGCCAAACCCAGCAGGTGAGATAACGAATCTTGATTTTTATACTCCTGGTGGCGATACGCGTGTTAATTTAGTTGATATGAGAGGAAGAATTGTCAGAAACTATATGGATATGGCCGTTGATGAGGGGAGACATAAGCTTGAGCTTAATTTAAATGGAGTAAGCAAAGGTATTTACCGTATAAGCATAGTAACAATGAATGGTAACAAATCTGTTTCTTTAGCCATTCAATAGAATTACTCGAATAGTGTTGATTTATCGTTAATCTGAGCAACAAGGCTTTATACTTTATTCAAAAGGGGAGAGGTAGATTAAGTTCATCCTAAACCTCCTTTATAAAAAGACTGCTGTCAAAACGTATTCGAGGACCATAGATTCCGTTTTCTGCTCTTCTTCCGACGCTAATCGCCATGCATACTTCTGCCTTTCCATATGGTAAATTCAGCATTCGTCGCACGCGCCTTTGATCAAGACCTTCAATTGGACAAGTATCATAACCGTAAGCTCTAAATGCCAACATAAGATTTTCACATGCTAGAGCTGTTGATTTGTTAGACCAAACGCGCATATCAGCGGTCGATTTTGGTTGCCTTACCATTGGTTTTCGCAGTGCAATAATTGAAAATACAATTCTTTTTATCATACCAAGCCACCCTAAAAAACCCTGATTATAGGCCAAAGGAACAATCTTACTATAATATTGGGTAGCGGATTTTGGCACTTTTATTTCTTGCGTTTCAAAGGCTTCTAGCATCAGCTTACTATTTCTCTTCCATGTATCTGTTCGTGCGACTACAACAATCATTTCAGCTGCAGTTTTAACTGTGTTTTGATTCAGGCAATAACTTGTCAGTTTATTTCTTTTATCTTCTGATCGAACCCAGTAGAACTCCCATGGCTGCATGTTCGATGAATTTGGCGCAAGTAACGCTAGGTCCAAACATTTAAGCATGATTTCTTCTGGTATTTGTTCATCTGAATAAACCCTACAGCTTCTCCTGTTGGATACGAGTTCAGTAAATGCTTCGGGATTATAATAGTTTGACTGTTCAGAATAATTAAATTCAGGAGATTCAGAAAGAATACTTTTGGACATGGATATATTTTTAAAACAAAGAAACTAATAAATAAGAATACTTGATTCATAGGCTAAAAAAGCGGTTGAAAAGGTAAGCAGCAATTTGAGTTTATCGAACAAATTAACTCTTATGCTTTATATAAATCCACCAACCTGCATAGATCATTAGTAGTTGTATTACTATTCGCACCAAGGCAATAGCTTTAGAACCAACGAATGGTTCGTCTTTGAGCATGTCCCAAACGTGAATAGGTAAGAAGGCAATCATCAAACCCATAAAAGCAAGACCGCCATACTTCCTAAACCGAGGAATGATCAATGAAACACCAATGGCTGCTTCAGCAATAGTCGACAATAGATGAGCTGCAAATTCTGGTATAAAAGACGGAATGAGCTCTGCGTAAAATTCTGGAGCGACAACATGCCCAAAAGCTCCGAAAATCATTGCAACAGCTAAAAAAAATGGAATTAGTTTCTTCATGACCGTTATTTTTGAATTGTTTAAAGATAAGGTATAAATCATGTACCATGCCCATATGAACTTCATAAAATTTGAGAATATGTATATTGCTCTAAAATGCATTGCATTATTTTACTCAGTTAGGAGGGATGTTAGGATTTTTTTTAAAAAAAAAAGCGTGACAAAACTGAAGGGGGCTAAATCAATTTATTTCTATGTAAAATGAACTAAACTAAAATTTTATACGTTACTAAAGTTGAGAAGATTTAAACTATTTACCGCTAACCTATATAGCTAATACCCCAATAATTATGAGAAAAAATGTTCTATTTTTTGCTGTCCTTGGTTTTTCAATGATTTGTTGTCAGAAAATTGACCCTGGAGGTGATCCAAATTTCACTATTGTTAAGAACAAAGATAGTAGGACTAAAAAAGCAAATAGAAAGGTGGATGTTTTTGGAGTGCCAGTTTATGCATTGAAAGATGTTTCTGATGTAAAATTACTGCACGCAGCAAATATACTTGCACAGTTTTTAGACAATAACGAAGACGGAATTGTAGATAATCCATTAATTGTATTAACGTTAATTAATCAAGAAAGTGGTATCTTTTTATGGGCTAAAGAATCTGATGCTGGTAAGATTTCATTACAAGATCTTGGGGATGAAGAAACAATTCCTGTATGGCATGTAAATGGACATAATGGTAGGTTTGATGCCGCATTAGAAGAAATTTGGCATGTCATTACTCACTCCGGTTATTCAATAGTATACCCAACTATTTTTGGTGAATCTGCTGGTAGTTCAATAGCTAATGCAATGGATATTGCAAGAGGAGGTCAATTTATGTCAATTCCATCTAGTTACCCTAATGATGCTTGGTATTCATATACAGATGCAACTTGCGATTATAACTGTCAGGTTACGGAGTATTTTTATTGGGCAATGTTATCAATTTTGGGAGCTCAAGAAAATCGATTTGATGAAATTCAACAAGAATGGAAGCTTAATACTAAACAGCTTGTCGAAACACAAGACCCTGTTATGTATAATTTATTAACGAATCCTCAGTATAAATTTCCAACCGTATTACCTGATGGAACTTACATGCATTAATTTCAAGCAGTATTGACACTTCAAATACTCTTCGCTATAAAATGGACTAGTATACATTGTCTTATAATTAATATTATGTTAAATAGAATGATATTGAATGGTTTACCGACCTCCAACAATCCTTAACGTAGCACCATACAGTTCCTCCCCATTCATCTTCGCTTTTAACCAGGCGTAATAACTAATTAGAAAAATGTCTTCCTCCTCAGAACTCTTCAGTGTAATTGAAGTATTGACAAATTGCGCAAATTCTTTCTCTTTAACAATTACAGGATTGTTGTAGACCTTTTGTACTAATTTTAAAAAATTCAATACTTGAGAATTTGGATTAGCTTTGAGTAATATCCCGTACTTTTTTATTAAGCTACTAATTCTAGATTCTACAAGATCAAGATGATCTAATTCTATGTACAGCAAAATTTCAATAAATTTTCGATTCAATAACCAATCCTGTCCAGCTCGTTTCTCATACCAGCTGTCAGACTTTTGCAGTTTAGACAATAAGGAATTTGCCTTCTTTAATTCGTTTTGTTGGAAATGAATCATGACTCGTGCTAAAATGGGTTGTAATAATTCCTCTTGATCAAATGTGTTTTCAGTCATTAATTCATCCAGAATTTGACTAGCACTTTCATGTTTGGCTGTATAATTGTAGCACAATGCTTTAATTGTAGTGTGTTGTATACGTCGAGAATTGTAAAACTTACCATTGAATCGTTTCATTTGTTCCATCATTCTTTCCAAATAAGACATGCTTAATAAGAACTCCTTTTTTCTGAAATAAATATTTGCGACAATGTAGAGCAAATCAATATGATACATTATATATTTCTCAGTATCAAATACTCCATTAGTGAGCTCGTTGATTTTATCGTTGAAAAATGGTCGGATATTGTTATAATTTTTTGTTTTTTCGCCCGCAATATCAATAATTACAGCCAGCTGGTAAAGGTTTTTAAAATTGGCACTCAATTCAGTTTTAACGCTGTATTTAGTATATACTTCACTCAGTAAGGTCTCAATGTCAAATTCATCTGTCTTTTTAAACGCTAATCGAACACTGGCATAAACCATGTTTAATTTTTCTTGCTCAAGAAATAATTGATTGTTCTCAGTCATTTTATTGAATAAATGCTCTTGTATTTCTGTGTTTTCGCTATGGGAATGTTCAATTAAGGTGTGATATACCTCTGATAATATAGAATAGTGATTTATTTCATTCGCCTTCGCTTCTACCCCA
Source organism: uncultured Flavobacteriales bacterium (assembly GCA_905480355.1). Lineage (GTDB taxonomy): Bacteria > Bacteroidota > Bacteroidia > Flavobacteriales_D > Crocinitomicaceae > UBA4466. Next base: position 9,167 of record CAJQQA010000106.1, read on the forward strand.
CTTAGTATTTTAATTCCTAACTTATGCTGGCCATGAACCAATAGTTTTCTAGAAAGAACAACACGCTTGATTAACTGTATTTCGGTTGCAGTCTCTGATTCAAGAGTGAGGTTAGCCATAAAATCTAACAAGGAATCTTTCAATCGCTTGTAGAGTACATTATATGCATTAGCCGTGATCTTAGACTTTACATTCGTCTCTCCCCCTTTGATTAGTGCATTGAATAATTCGATGTTTCGCACATCATGCCGTTTGTTCTTCTTATTTAAATAGGCAACGAATTTGCGTCTTTCTTTGTCCGATAGAAGCTGAATTAATGATTTTATAGATGACATAACTCGTAATATTGTATTTAAATAAACTTCTTACATACAAGAAGTTATGATTTATTTATGTGTTAAATATAGTAATAAAAAGTTAATTAAACACTTTTAAAATTAATTACTCGATCGCATCTTTGACCCAACAATAAAACAATTAGTTATGAAAAGTGAAGATGTAAATTACGAGTCGAAAGTAAAAGTAAAAAGGAATGTGCAAAACTGTTACAAACCTACACCTGCATTTATTGGTGCATCATGGGCAGCTTTAGGAATAGGTCTCATATCCTATTGTATCGGGTTATGGAATTCCGATATGGAATTGAATGAAAAGGGTTATTATTTCACCATCGTTCTTTTCGGTTTGTTTTCAGCAATATCGGTTCAGAAATGTGTTAGAGACAGAATCGAAGGCATTGACGTAACTGACATCTACTACGGCATAAGCTGGGTTATGACTATTACAGCTGTGATATTACTAGTCATAGGTTTGAGAAATGCGGACATGTGGCTCAGTGAGAAAGGGTTTTTTGGAATGGCCTTTGCTCTTGCACTCTTTGCAGCAATTGCGGTACAGAAAAACACAAGAGACAGTAAGTCGTTTGCAGCAAACGACCTTAATTAATCACCTCCAAAACTAAAAAAGCTCCTGACATCTGTCAGGAGCTTTTTGCTTATATACAGATAAGGTTATTTGAATTGTTGCCAATTGGCGAAATTATGCTTTATTTGACTAGCTTTAATGCTGTCCTTGACAATGGTTAAAAGACTGAACTAACTACTTTAATTTCAATTCTATTCAACTCTTTAAAAAAATATTCCTTTTCCTTTTCTTTTTCGGATGCTTGATCGCTCTTTTTGTGAATCCTGAAGGCACTGAAAGTACACAGGAAGAATCCTCTGAGGTAATTGATTATTCATCTTTAGACTGTGAACAAAAACAAGTTGACACTCAAACAGAAATGGATATCACACTTTCTTGGCTAGACTATCGTCAAGAAGAATATTGTATGTCGTATTCCGTGTTGAATTCCGACTACAGTCTTTCTAGATCGAACCGGAACCTTTATTCCGAAGGATATTACACAGATTACAGGCAATTATGGGGAGAACTATACCAAGAATTGTACAATGACTCAAAATCAAAACTAACTGAAGTCACTAATGAACTTAGAACGATTCAAATTGGTAAACAGCTTAATCATGCAGAATTTGCGAATACGATTGTCTCTTTTGTACAGGACATCCCCTACTCCTTTATTCTTGGTGATGAACGTTGTGAAGATCAAGAAGAACAAGCTTTTGACTGTTTAGAGGATGAAAAATTCGGAATTCTATCTCCTGTTGAATTTCTCTACACGCTTCGTGGTGACTGCGATACAAGAACAGTTTTATTGTATACTCTTTTGAGAGAATTTGATTATCATCCGAAAATAGCAATTAGCAATGAGTATGCACACTCGATTTTATTGGTGGATGTAATTAGCGCTGGAAGTGACTTTATTAGTAGTTTTGGCGTAGATTACTATTTTTGGGAAACCACTGCTATCGGATGGCAAGCTGGTATTTTACCACCACATTGTAATGACATTTCTAAGTGGGATATTGTATTAAATTAACAGAAGATTATGAATGAAAAAATAGCATTACTCGGAATTGTAGAAATTATTAGCTCATTAAGTTGTGGTATAGCCATTCTCTTCCTCACTTATAAGGTCATGAGTGTATATGGAAAGAAACGTTTAAAGATGGATCAAAACAATTTGGCTTATAATCTTCTTATCGCAGGCGTATTGTTCTCTGTAGGATATATGGTTAGTGGTGTAATCGACCCAATATTGGATTCATACCGTTTTCTAAGTAGCACTGACATCAGCAAGTCTCAATTAATTTTCAGTTTTCTTTCCTACGGAGGTCTTTACATCGCTATATCTTATTTCTGTGCTTTAGTGATCGTTTTTTTAGGGCTATATATCTACAGCAGTTTAACATCTATTAGCGAATTAAAAGAACTCAAAGAGAATAATATTGGCGTTGCTATCGTTTTAATCGCAATCATCTTAACAATGTCACTAATGACAAGCAATGGAGTAATACTGCTTATTGAAGCATTTATTCCCTACCCAGAATTCCCAGCGAAAATTGGATAGTTATGAAAAACTTACTTAGCTATACCCTCATAATCGCTGGAATAATATTCCTCTCAATGTTCTTTCCTTATGAAACGCATATCAATAAGTCATTGAATACAGCCAATATTAATTGGGGCTCAAATTTAGGTGATATAGATCCATCTGAAGGAGGTGCAACATCCGGATTTGAAAATGAAGGTGTACTACTTCTATTTCTGGGCTTACTCGTTATAAGCCTTGTTACAGCTATAAAGAAAAATGTTGCAACTGCGATCATTGGGTCTATCCTTGGCCTTGGTTATTTACTTTACATGCCTTTACTCGGTTTTGTTCTCACTTTTCATCTTTTCAGCGAAATGACTTACGAAGTAGGGTTCGGGTTTTATATTGCCTTTCTAGCCGTTTTTGCTTATTTCAATCTTTTAATTATTCATTTAGTGAAAACAATTAAGAATAGGAATCCATCTAATGTATTAAATCAAGACCTTATCGATGATTATTAGCGGAATTTTACTCGGATTAAGCACGCTCCTTTTTTTAGGACCTGTCCTCTTTTACTTGTTAAAATCAAGCATGGAATCTGGCTTCAAAGCTGGTGTTGCAGTTGCTTCTGGAATCATTTTAGGTGATATTATCTGTGTGATTCTAGTATTGTCTGGAGGAAAATATATTATAGAGAGTGAAGCAAGTCAAATATGGGTGGCTCTATTCGCAGGAATATTAGTACTATCTATTGGTCTTAAGTACATTTTAAAACCAGATTTAAATACTGAAAAGAAAATGAAAGCTTCTCGAAAGTCGCTTCTACTCTATTTTACGAATGGTTTTTTAGTTAATTTTGTCAATCCATTTGTGCTTCCAGTATGGTTAGGATTTGTTGCATACAACCAAGCTAAATATGATGAAACCGAAACTTTGATTTCACTCACTATAACCCTTGCCATAATTTTCTCTACTGACTTACTCAAGGCCTTTTATGCGCATAAAGTAATTGGTTTAATAAGACCAGCTCGGCTGAGAATCATTTTTAGGTTATTTGGAGTGATTATGGTTTTATTTGCCATAAGGCTTCTCATTTACGCTCTATTCTAAAGTCTTAAATTTTCAATTAACAGCAACAAATGAAAAAAAGTATGTTGGGGTATCCTTTGCAATGCTCATTTATTGTTTTGTCTAATTCCCGAGCATTCTTTGGTAAAGCTGACCAAATACTCCGCCTACATCAACAATTTGCGGACGAATTTGTTCTGCTGAAATAATTCCATTTGAATCTTGAATGAGTTCATACTTCCAGAAAAATGGAGAATCGAGCTCTACTCCACTTTGACCAAAGCGTATATCGTAAAAATAGAGATGAGTATCAACTTTTTCCATGTAATACCATCCAGCAGCAATCTTTATTAATTGCTTGACGACTTTCTGATTTTGAATGGGTTCTAGGAGGTGATAGTTTTTCTTGAATTCTTCTGAGAATTTAATTGGCTGACTATCAAAAAGTGAATAGTAAGCTACTCTATAACCTGTTTTTGTTTCCACTTGGGCATTCCAAAGGATACTGTTTAATGGAGTCGGTTTTGTATCTAAATTAATGTATTCAATTTTACTTGAGACTAGTTTTTCTTGGAAATTATTGTAACTCACAAGTTTAAATACAATAGTTAAGGCCATATAGGTACTACTGATAATCAATCCTGCATTGTTCCATTTCTGACGTTTAGGATTGTTTCTTCTCATGAATAGAACAACAATAAGACAAATTAGAAAAGGAACTGTATATAGTGGGTCTGCAACAAAAATGTTCTTGTAAGTAACTCTGTATTCGAATGGCCAGAAAAGTTGTGTTCCCCATGTTGTATGTGCATCAAGCAAAGGGTGCGTGATTAGTCCTAAAAACATGAGCTTAGTCCAGTCGAAAGCAGAAACTTGAACTCGGTCCTCTTTCAAACGATAAGCACCGTAAAATAGTCCTAAAAG
>CAJQQA010000107.1 GCA_905480355.1 uncultured Flavobacteriales bacterium
ACAGAGTATCCTCCTTATGGATGAAGTAAGTCAGTATTTTTTGCTGATGATGTTTTGAAATAACAGAAAGCGGTTTTTTGGATCCATTAGCGCTATAGCTATTGTGCTTAATTGAAGAGCAACCAACCAAATGCGAACAAAAAACAAATAGAAGGAAGTATGAGATTGAATATTGCTTTTTCATTTTACTAAACTAGTCTCTTTTTAAATATCGTCAGAATTAATTAGGCGACTCATATAGTTTGGACCTATGAAAGTCACAAACTGCGGGTTCAATTGACTATAACGTTTAGTATAAGAATAGTAGCCGATTGTAAGCTTCATTCCAGTCAAGATACAAGAAGGGTGAAGTGGGTTAAACCCTTTAACTTACTACTATCTCAGCTATTATTTTTATAAATTGTTAGCGGTTCGTTTATTTTCCTCATAATTTTGTTCCTTGGATCAAAATCGATGAACGAATAGATTGTTCCTTCAGGTGTAAAAAACTTTTTCTCTCGTCATCTTGTTTGAAATTGTCAAAGTCTTGTTGAGAATCAAATTCTACGAGATGAATTTCATATGGGTGGTCTGTGCTGCTTTCAATAAAAGCACTTTCAGATGGTCTTACTCTTAATAAAAGTCGTCCATTATACTTTTTAATGATTGGGATTGCAATGCACTCAAACTCATCAAAAAGATTTTCTTGTCCTTCCTTCAAATAAATAAGTTGTGTAATTATTACCATGGCTATTCCTGTTTAATAATAAACTGCTTCTTAAATTTCTCTAAATATGCTTTATTGCCAGTTTTTTGAAACCGGAGAAATGAAAAGATCAAATCCAAGTGAGTAGAATACCCTTTTATTTGAGTCAACATAATGTCTGCGTCAGGTTGTTGTACATGATTATTCAAAAAATAACGCATCATTAATAAGGAAGTATAACTATTATGTGAAAAAGGTTCTTTATAAGATGCGTAAAGCATTTTCTTATTGCTCAAACCTTTGAAAAAATCAAAACTCATATTTCCATCTGATGCTGCAAACAATAATATTGGTATTGAAAATTTATTGTCCTTTACTTTTAAAGCATCATATACATAAGGCCAAAGATCTTTTATAACAATAGAATCTGACTGATACTCTATCGTTGTTTCCATTGATACGAAAGCACTTGCATGTAATGTGTCGTTTAGAAAGCACCACCCTTCTTGTGCCCCCCAACTGTGACCAATGAAAGTTAATTCATCACTATGAGTTAAGCTTTTAGCAAATTGAATAACCGATTTAGGAGTGCTTTGATTATGCATCTTGGGGCTTTCCAAATTGAGCGGTAATAACCCATATATAGTATTTGGATAGGGCAAATGAAAGTTAGCTGAAATAAAAATGTATCCATTAGAGGAAAAATACTCTCCCATAACAGTGTTTTCTGTCGATAACCCCTGACTACCATGATGATAAACAATCACCGGGTAGTCAAGTTTCGATTGTATTTTCGATGGCTTACTCCTAGTCTCTATCGTCTTTATTTGTGTCAGAACTTCTTCAACAGTTAGGGTTCCATAATCTATCGAATCCCCATTGCTTATATCAAATGCTACACCATCTCGAATGAAAATTTCATTCATTCGATTTGATAATTCCTGATGAACCTTAAACAAATTATTAGGAACATTTTCTTTATTGAAATCTCCAAATTTCAAATAATGTGTATCGTCAGAATTTTCTATCGGAAACCAAATTTTACAGAATATTGGTTTTGGGCCTTTATAACCGAATTGTTCATATTGAATGGCAGTATCGTAAATGACAGTATCGTAAAATCCAATTTGATGATTACCTAACTGTATATGGTCATAAAGTGTTTCTTGAGCCATACATGATAAGAAGGCTAACAATGAGAATAATAGAATAATATCTTTTTTCATTTCCTAGTTGTTTTCAATAACCGCTAGCGTTTCGACTAAAAAGTGTTGCTGTCCCGCAGGGCAGCTATGATTTTTTAGCCATTGTTAGCACCTTTATATTTTCACTTCATTCTCACGAAGAATTTTCATGTATTTTTTTAGTTTACCATCACCGTACTGTTCTTTAATGTCTTTAAGTTCAGACACCAATAATTGGTTAAGCTCATCTTGCTTAAATGACAATAGCATCTCGAAAATCTTGTCATAGTATATGGGCCATATTTCTTCTTTGTCCAAGTAATCTGTCAAGGAGACAATGATTCTTTCTTGATAATCAGTAAGGTTATTCTTGAACAAATATTCAATTGCATATATGTTTCCATTTTTAAATGCATGAGTTTCAATTAAGAGTAAATAATCTTCATTAAAAACCCTGTTGCTGAAAACTCTATCATAAAGCAACCATTCAGCACTGTCGGATACTAGAATTAAACTATCTAGTATCAGTAAATTCTTATCATTTTGAAGAGCTGTTTTCTCATTATCTGATTCAAGCCTGACTTTATTCCAATACGCATGATAGATTTCGGATGACACCAAATCCGTTCCGACCATACATCCTTTCATTGTTTTTACTCTTTTATCATCTTTTAAAAAGCGATCAAATACATCTATGAATAGCGGGTTACTTCTTTCAATTAGTCCGAAGGTCGCATAAGTAGCAACAGAATAGTTGGTGTCTTTAGTTAGCAGATGAAGATCATTGTCGGAAGCAATATCTAGAAGGTTCGCATAATTCCCATATTGTTCACTTGGTGAGCCAGCATATCCAATATGACTATCTTGAACTTCATTGAATTCAGCAATCTTATCTCTTAAGTTCAAAACATCTTCATTAGTTATTTCGATTTCATCGTTTTTAGGCTGTTCAGTTTTGTTTTCTTGAGCTTGGCAAGAGGACAAAATTAGAGTAAGAAGTATTATGTGGATTCCTATCTGTTTCATATTGGTGCTAACGTTCAAGGCTAAGAAGTCGTAAGGACTCTTAACCATAAATGTAGTTTAAAGATAAGAATGATTTAGTACTAAGATTTATTAATCGAAGCATAAAACCCGTATTATCGCATAGGTATTGATAGCAACCCTATGGATAGGAAGTAGGACCTTCAGGAAGAATTAGTACATTAATTCCGTTCTCTTTCAATAATTTGATTGCTCTGGGTCTGATATACCTCTCACGAATTCCTATTTCGTTCAATTCAGCTATTTTCAAAAGTTCTTTAGCAGTTTTTAGATTGATATAAACTCCAAAAAACCCAATTTTCTTTATTACTACATTCGATATTGTCGTTACTCTTGGTTTGACTCCATGGAATTTTACTTTATCAATTTCTAAAATTAAACAATGTAGATTAGCATTCTTAAGTTCAATATTTTTCTTTCTAGTCACACCTGAATAGAAGAGTGTATCTATTTTCAATGCATTACTACTAATAAAGCCAGAAGGATCACTCCCTACCGATACGAATACGTATTCATAATGTGTTTTTTCAGGTAATACATGAGATTTAAAATTCCAAATGGTATGATACAAACAAAGTCTTTTAAGAGTTAAACATGTCGTTGACATTTCTAAAGAGGTATCACAATAATATTCTTGTACACTACAATTAGAAGCATCCATGGTTCCCCTTTGGGAATGGAGATTAGCACAGACCAAAGTGGACAGCACAAGTAATAAAATTGCTTTTAAACTCATTGTCATTGTGGCTAACGGGAGGCTTCGCAAAAACCTCTTTTTTTTGTAAAAGTTACTTCTATTTTCACAATTCTCACATCCAGCGATTCCAAATTTCATAGATTGATAAATTGCAAAGGTCTTTTTGAAATATAAAACCAGCTTAAAAACGCCTTATTTCGCTCCATTCGCTCCAAAAAATCAAGAATAAGGTCCTTCAACCTTCTTTTTAAGTCATTTTTGTCTAAAATGGACATAACTCTCCTAAGATTGTAGCACATCATGATTAAATTAACCTCTGACAACACATTTTCTTTCCCTTTCATCAAGGTGTAGGTGAAGCCCCATTGCCTTTTTAGCGTGCCAAACTGATGCTCTGTGACTTGTTGTCGTAAGCGGTAGTAATCCGGATTTTCGTCAACTCTTTTTTGATTTTCTTCGATGAATTTCTGATGGATTCCCCGTTCTATGACTCGTCCATTTATACTGTTTGTACATTGTGTTCTCAAACTACATCCCTTACATGCTTTGGTCTTGTAGTGCTTAACCTTCGTATTTCCTTTCTTATACTGATTGCCATTGGATCTTAATGTTTGTTCAGCAGGACAAGTATAGCTGTCTTCTTGTTGGTCGTATTTAAAACATTTAAGGTCAAACAAATTGGTTTTATTAGCAGCAGATTCCTTGGGGGAAGAATAAGTTGTGATATTATTCAAAGCGCACCGTGCCATTTCTTCTGCGGTAGTATAGCCTTTATCGGTCAGTGTGTTCATGTGTTCCAATCCCAATAATTCTTTTGCTTCGATTGCCATGTCTGCCAGCGCATGCGTGTCGTTCACATTTCCTGTTTGGGCATTGATGAACAACTTATGCTTACTATCGCACCCTGCCTGTACGTTGTATCCTACATTTACAATATTGCGGTGCAAAACAACGGCACGTGCATCGGTATCTGTTGTACTGATCTGTGTTGCTCCGGTTTCTTGCAGTTCTTTTTCAATAAACTTATACCCGGCTCTTTTTTGGTGCTGATAGGCTATCTTTTGCTCAACTTCCGTACGTGTATCTTCATTGTCTGCCAAGTCCAGGGCAACATGATACTCCTCAATTTTGCCATCGATGTAATCAATGTGTCGATCAATTTTACCTTGATTGAAATTGTTCTTTAAACTGTTTTGAGCCCTGATCTTGAAGGAATCAATAGCGACAGTTTCGCCGTCAATTAAATTCCAATCCTTGAGTAATAACACAAAATGCCGGAATGCCGCCCGAAAAGCTTTCGCATTATTTTTACGGAAATAACAAATCGTTCGCTGACTCGGTTTTAACCCCTTTAACAGCCACCACAATTCAACATTCACCATGCATGCCTGATGGAGTTTGCCCGAAGAACGCAAACCATGTCGGTATCCATACATGTACAATTTCAACAAAACTTTTGGATGATAAGGTGGACGTCCTTCTTTCTCATGCTTCGTGTGGCTAAATCCAAGTTCTTCCATGGGGAGCGCTTCGACAAATAAATCCACTAATCGCGCATACGAATTTTCAGACACCATCTCTTCCAAGGCAATCATGGAAATTTGACTTCGATCTATTTCTGATTCTAAATGATGCATATCTTACGTTTCAA
>CAJQQA010000108.1 GCA_905480355.1 uncultured Flavobacteriales bacterium
TGTTATTGATGCTAGCTCAAATCGATTCATGCATTATGATGTAATTGAAATCATTGAAGATTTTCAAACTAGCGCTATTAATAGAAAAATTAACGTAGAGGTAATTAATTTATTTAAGGATAAGGTCTCTGAACCATCACAGCATTTTGAAATTTCAAAATAGGATTTCTACTTTTACTCAAAAAAAAGTATTTGTCTTTTCAATTAGACCCTATTGCTAGAGTATGACTTTTGGTATGATTTCCTATTAAATAGATAACATATCTCTAATTAACTGATCATTTTTCTATGATATTATCATTTGAGACTGCATTAAAATTAAGTTAGCGGCATATTTGACTCTAAATTATTATTTTGTAATTTCAAGAAAAAAAAACTATGAAACGACTTCTACTTTTCTTATTTGTTCTGCCCACTTTTGCTTTTTCTCAATATAATGTTGCTTATACGGTAACCGTGAAAAGGTTAATGGCCTTAGCAGATGATTGCGATGGAGGAGCACCTTTTTGCTTGAACGCTCCCCAAGATCCAATTTTCAATATATGGACGACGGACGCTGAGGCAAATATCAATACAAATTGTTGGATTTTTGAAGATGATGATGCCGCTGGATATGGTCAATGGATTGACATTCAGAACTTAGAAATCGCTAATGAAACTGGAGTAAACACGAACTACATAAATTTCGACATGAGCGGTTTTGAGACAGATGCTCTATTTGCTGCTAGTTGCACTAGTTCTTTCGGTGATGATGCAGATTACCCACAGCAGTTTGTTCAACAATTTGACCTATCCACAATTCCTCAAGGTATACTTTATACGGATGAAATTGATTTAAGTGGTGTATATTTTGCAGAGATTGAAATTTGGTGGACCGATTTGAATGTTGGCCTACATAACCTCGAAAGTCGTGTCCAATTTACTATGGCACCAAATCCAACAGAAGGTTTATTCAACATAAACCTATCTGAGGATGGTGCTAGTAACTTTGAAGTCAGCATTCTCGATCTTTCTGGAAGAACTGTATACTCTGTAATGTCCAGTTCAAATGAATTGACAATTGAGTTATCAAATCAGGAATCTGGAATGTATTTTGTGCACATAAACGCTGATGGAAAAACAGCTACGAGAACATTGATTCTTAAATAATAGCTTTATTACCGATTGAAGCGTAAAAATAATTTAGTTAAAAGAAAATCCCCTTTGCAATAAATTACAAAGGGGATTGATTTTTTTCAGCAATACATTAAAAATGTAATTCAAATTGCAATCTGTACATCAAATTACTATTTGGTGAATGATTCGTTTGAAGATAACTGACATCTGTTTGCACTTTTAGCTTATGTCCAACAATATACTTAGATGCTCCTAAAGTATATTGCTCATATTGTTGTGAAGTTGATTCTCCACCTGGAACTATTTGAGTATAACGCATTGACAACTCCCAATTATTCTTAAATAAATAGCCAGCTTGAACATTAAACCCTGAGCCAACTTTAAAAGCAACAGTTGTCTCCGAAAAATCATCATTTACGATAGTTTGCACTTCATTGTCAGCAGTTCTATATGCGTATTCAGACATCAAAGAGAATCCTTTATATTTAAACATTAAATCAGCGAAAATAGTTGAAACATTCGAATGAAAATAACCATCAACATCTCCATCTGAGTTGGTATCATACGTCAAATAACTACCTTGATTAGATCGATCCTTAACGGCTCTGTCGTTCCAGTCATATGTAAATCCAATTGCCAATTTAGGCTTCTTTTCTCGTTTTTGATCACCACCAATATAATCTCCTTTACTTTCAAATTTCCCGAAAGGCAAAAGCTCAAGTCGGCTAGTGTATTGATATCCACCAAAATTATCTTGGACTAAATTTCGTCCTTCTCCTTGAGCAACAGAAAATATTTCTCTAACCACAAAACTTTTTCCTAACTTAAAATGATGTCTCAATTGAACACCCATATCACGATCGATATTGTATTTCGAGTTCAATAATGATCGATCTACAAATTGAAGGTTAGCAGAAGACAAAACACGCTCTCTATTTCCAGGTAATTTTGTTTGTCCCGCCCATAATGTGAAATTCTTATAAAAATTCCATTTTATTACGGCATCTAAAATCATTTTTGGCGCAAAATTATTACGAGAATCAACTTTACCTAAATCCTTATTTGAAAGACCTAATTCTATTTTGTATTGCAATTTTGGAGAGTAAACAAATCCTCCAAATTTCAAGCGGGCTCTTCTTATTAGGAAACTAGATGTACCTACACCTATCCCATTTGTTTCATTAATGTCCCATTCTCCAATATATAAAGATTGAATTCTTACTCCTAATTTCATGCTCCAAGAACTGTCTTGTGCTAAAACATTAATAAATCCTTTTCCAAACTTCTGGCTTACTTCCTCTTGTGAAAACGTCATTGACGAAATCATTAAAACTACAATTACACTTAATTTTTTCATTGTTACTTTGTTTTTATATGGCACAAATATCCAAGTAATTAATATAGAATTAATATGGTTTATATTAATTTAATGTAAGCTTAATATTAGGGGTAAAACTTAACATTAACTTAATATTAAAATTCAGTTTTACCATATCAAGAAATTATACATTTGCATAAATCATTTCACAAACTAAAAAGAATGAATAAAGGAATTAAATTATTAGTGGCGATTCAACTTATGCTGGTAGCAGTCGTTTTTGCACAAAATGACACAACATTATATGTTGAATCATCAGCAATTGAGTTAACATCTGATATGTTTCAGAATGTTTCAGTAAAGCCAGGAGAAGAAAGCGCTAAAATAACTTGGGGATTGAGCCATGAAGCTTATTCTCAATTGAAGAACCAAGGCAAACAACTCGTCATTACATACAATACAAAGATCGGTAAGAAAAGAGCAAAAAAAGGTTATAAAGGTGGAGAATGGATGTTCACTGAACCAATTAGCATTGATGAAACTTCATACAAATTGGAAAATTTGATTGGCCACGAGTCATATTATTTTAAGATAGGAATTGCTAAAGAAGGCACTGTAAAAGATGCTATGACAGACAAATCTAAAATGATTTGGTCTTCCGAGGCTAAAACAAAGACAGAACGAGGATGGGGAGTTTCTAAATTGTTAATCTTAATTGGTGCCTTAGCATTCTTTATATATGGAATGAAATTAATGAGTGAAGGACTTCAACAAGCCGCTGGTGGTAAATTGAGATCAATGTTAAGCTCTATTACATCAAACAGAGTTAAGGGAGTTTTAACTGGATTCGGAATTACGTCAATCGTTCAATCTTCATCGGTCACTACTGTAATGACCGTGAGTTTTGTAAATGCAGGGCTAATGTCGTTAAGACAATCTGCAGGGGTTATGATGGGGGCCAATATAGGAACAACTATAACTGGATGGTTAATTCTTTTACTTGGATTTAAAGTGAGTATTGGAAGTTACGCATTTATGATTATGGCGTTAGCTGCTCCTCTTTTGTTTATTCAAAAAGGTAAATCTAGAGCTTGGGCAAGTGCTATTTTCGGATTCTGTATCCTATTCATCGGTTTAGGGGAATTGAAAGACGCTGTTCCTTCACTTGGCGCCGATTCATCAATCGTACAATTTTTTATTGACTTTAAAGGTGTATGGTATGGTCCGGTTATGTTTGTAATACTAGGTGCATTGGTTACTGTTGTTATACAGTCTTCTTCAGCAGCAATGGCATTAACACTCGCAATGGTAAGTACAGGGACAATTCCTTTCGAAGTTGCTTGTGCAATGATTTTAGGTGAAAACATTGGGACAACAATTACTGCTGAATTAGCTTCTACAATAGCGAATGTCCACGCAAAGAGATCAGCAAGAATTCACTCAATGTTTAATATAGTTGGTGTTGTTTGGATGTTATTAATTTTCCCGTGGGCTATTAAAGCACTTAGTTATTTCGTAAACGGAGACCCTTATGCAATGACACCTGAAGGGCTTGCTGTAGCGGGAACAACAATTGTTTTATTCCATACGGTGTTCAATACGGCGAATGTTCTATTATTGATTGGCTTTGTTCCTCAATTAGTAAGTTTAGCTGAACGAACAGTTAAATCTAAAGGTGAAGCGGATGAAGAATTTAAATTGGACTTCATTGGTGGGCCTCTTGGGTCTACTGCTGAGCTTTGTATTTTAGAAGCAAAAAAAGAAGTGTCTAAATTTGGGAAAACGACTTCTAGAATGAATGAATTTGTCAAAATCTATGTAAATTCTTCTGATAAAAAAGAGAAGTATAAAATGCTCACTAAACTTGAGAAATACGAGGAGATTACAGATAGAGTTGAAGTTGAAATAGCTGATTACCTAGGACAAACAGCTCGATTAGAAATGAGTACTGAAGCTTCTATTCAAATGCGAGGCATGTTAAATATTACAACTGATTTAGAGCGTATCGGTGATATCTTCTATCAAATCGGTAAAGCTCTTGAGAAAAAAGACGGTGATAAAAACTATTTCACCCCAGAGCAACGAGATGGTATCAATAAAATGATAGCCGTTACAAATGAAGCTTTCGAAATAATGAACGATAATTTAGCTGCTGAATACGGTTCAATTACAATGGATAAGGCAATTGCAAAAGAAAAAGAGATTAATGCATTACGAGATAAACTTAGAAGACAGCATCTGAAGAACATTGAATCGGAAGAATTCAATATGAACAGCGCATTGATTTACAGCAATGTATTTGGGGCTTTTGAAAAAGTTGGTGATCATATCATTAACGTTTCAGAAGCTGTTGCAGGAGAAATTTAATCTCACATATATTTTAATCTAGCCCGTTCAGTATATTCTGTGCGGGCTTTTTTGTCTAGGCATGTTTTACTACAGCGACAACCACTGAACAAGGTTTTATCCAATTCCAAATTACGGCAGACGAAGTATATAAATCTTAGAATATGGACAAAACAAAATGACGCACTTATATTTATAATAATTAAAATTAGGGCATAAAAAAACCGGTACTTTTAAAAAGCACCGGTAATTTTTTATTCTATGAAAGATTAACGCTTATGCATTCCTTCATCAGAAACTGATATCTTCTTTCTACCTTTACGACGACGAGCAGCTAGTACTCTTCTACCGTTCTTAGTAGCCATACGACTGCGGAAACCGTGCTTGTTTCTTCTTTTTCTTACTGATGGTTGAAACGTTCTCTTACTCATGATATATGTATTATCTAATTGTCAATTTTTTCGACTGCAAAGGTAGAGGATAATTTCAATTTTCCAAAAGCTTTTCATTAAATTATCTAAAAAAGTTTTCTTTTATGGATTTCTGCTATTTTTGTCCTCTCCGATAATCAAAGATACAGCAAATTAATGTTCAAGCCAAAGAATAAAAAAGAAAAGAGAATTAAACTCTCAAAAGATAGCTTGCAAAAAGCGAAAAGAATCTTTTCCTATATGCGCCCTTACCGCAGTCAATTTTTAGTTGGCTGGATAATTCTTTTTATTTCTAGTGCTATCGGACTTTTATTCCCATTAATTCTAGGTCAATTGTTAGGAGGTGAAACTGGGGAAGACAGTTCATTAACTGGAATATTGAGCCTACTGTCATTTGACACTGCGAATTCGTTTGCCTTAGGCCTATTTATCATTTTTGGATTTCAAGCTATCCTCTCCTTCTTTCGTGTTGTATTATTCACAAATGTAACAGAAAGCACACTAAGAGACATTCGAAAAGATGCCTTTCAGCGTTTGGTATATATGCCAATGGACTTCTTTAATAAGAATAAAGTAGGAGAATTGACAAGTCGAATCTCTTCAGATATAACTCAAATTCAAACAACACTTCAAACGACAATAGCTGAGTTCTTTCGGCAAATTGTGATTATTGTAGGAGGAATTATATTTCTCGCGTTCATCTCTATGAAGCTGGCTCTAATAATGCTTGGAACACTTCCCGTTATTATTGTTATCGCGGTCATTTTTGGTAAATTCATCAAACGGTTTTCTAAAGAAGCACAAGATGAAGCTGCGAATTCAAATGTTATTCTTGAAGAAGCATTAATGGGTATTTCAAACGTTAAGTCTTTCACAAATGAAACATTTATGCTCACTAAGTTTAAGAAAGTCATCGATTCTATACGGGCCTTAAATATTAAAAGTGGATTATGGAGAGGTGTCTTTATTTCATTCATTATTTTCACTATGTTCGGCGCTATTGTATTTGTAATCTGGCAAGGACTTCTTATGACGCAAGGAGCTGATCCAGAATTGGCACGTGGCGACTTTTTCTCATTCATAATGTTTACCGTAATGATGGGAGCATCTTTTGGAGCTTTACCAGATATGTATGCTAACATTCAAAAAGCAGTGGGTGCAACAGAAAATTTGATGACTATTATAGAAACCGAAAGTGAATTAGAATTGAATAACGGTAAGTTAACACCTGAAATAACTGGTGTTGTTGCTTTTGAATCGGTTAATTTTAGCTACCCACAACGCAAGAACATTGAAGTCTTAAAGAATATTTCATTTGATATAAAAGAAAATCAAACTATCGCTTTAGTTGGAGCTTCTGGATCTGGAAAGTCTACGATTGCCTCTCTCCTACTTAATTATTATCCATTGGCTTCAGGACAGATAAAATACAATGGTGTTAGTGCTTCGGAAATTGACACATATCATTTACGTTCTAGCATTGCTATTGTTCCTCAAGAAGTAATATTATTTGCAGGTTCGATCAGAGAAAATATACTTTTTGGAGACGTTAACGCAACTAATGAAGCAGTTCATTCAGCAGCTAAGCAAGCGAACGCTTTAGAATTCATTGAAACTTTTCCTGAAGGAATGGAGACGCAAGTTGGAGATCGTGGCATTCAGCTTTCTGGAGGGCAAAAACAAAGGATTGCAATAGCGCGAGCGATATTAAAGAATCCTAAAATCCTTATTCTTGACGAAGCAACATCTGCTTTGGATTCTGAATCAGAGAAAGCTGTACAAGAAGCATTGAATAAACTAATGGTCGGTAGAACATCATTTGTAATTGCACACCGTCTATCTACAATAAAAAACGCCAACAATATATTTGTTATTGAGAATGGTGAAATTATCGAAAAGGGTAATCATGATGAGCTTATTCAATTGAATGGTAAATACTCCAACCTAGTTAATTTACAAGGGTTTCAATAGAATATCAACAGAATAAATTCTGGAAATAATTCTTCATTGGGGCTTGATTCTAAACTCTTGGGCTAAATTTGTACTTTGAATAAATAGAATTTATATGTCTTTTAACTCATTTGGATTTTCACCTGAACTAATTAAGGAATTAGAAAATCAGAATTATACTAAACCTACTCCTATTCAGGAAATGGCAATACCCTCAATTCTTAAGAAGAAAGACTTACTTGGAATTGCAAAAACAGGTTCTGGGAAAACGGCAAGTTATGTTTTACCTATTCTTTCTAACCTAAAAGGACATACAGAAAAAGTTGATCGAAATGTCAATGTCTTAGTTCTCGTTCCAACTAGAGAGTTAGCGGTTCAAGTCGAAGAAGTATTCGCGTCCTTTGGAAGACGTCTTCCCTATTCTTTTAAATCAATGGCGATCTTTGGTGGTGTTTCCATAAACCCACAAATGAAGCGTTTAAGGGGTGTTAATGTGCTCGTTGCCACTCCAGGAAGATTACTGGAATTGTCTCGTTCTAACGCGATGCAATTGAGCTCAATTAAAACACTTGTTTTAGATGAAGCAGACAAAATGCTTAACCTTGGTTTTAAAAAGGAATTAGACGAAATTTTAGCTCTTTTACCCAAGAACAGACAGAATTTACTTTTTTCAGCGACTTTGAGTCCTGATGTGAAAAATATCGAGAGCGTATTACTAAAAAATCCTACAGTCGTTCAAATTGAGTCACCAATAGAAGAATACTTTCTTATAAATCAAACAGGATACTTTGTTTCAAAAGAAAAAAAAGGCCCTTTACTGCGACATCTCCTGAAAGAGAAAGACATAAAACAAGTGTTGATATTTACTTCATCCGTTTATCAGGCAGATCAGTTAACATTTAAGCTTCGTAAACACGAAATAAACGCTAGAGCTATACACAGTAAGAAAAGTCAAGGAGCCCGTCAAGAAGCTTTAACCATTTTTAAAGCAGGTAAATTAAATGTTCTTGTAACAACTGACTTACTGGCAAGAGGAATTGATATTGAATTCTTGCCCTATGTTATAAATTATGAATTGCCTAGATCACCTAAAGATTTTGTTCATCGTATAGGTAGAACTGGACGTGCAGAGAATCCTGGAGAAGCAATAACTTTTGTAACTGAAGAAGACAAGCACCATTTCAGAGTAATTCAAAAGAAAATGAAG
>CAJQQA010000109.1 GCA_905480355.1 uncultured Flavobacteriales bacterium
AAAATGGGGCTGACTTAAAGTCGGTACTTGAAGAATTCAATATTTCTTTAACGAAAGCAAAATTTGTCGTAGGACAAAATGTGCAATTTGACTTAAATGTTTGGGGATGTGAGTATTACCGTGCATCATTAGAAACTCCAATGGGAGAAATGGCTGTCCTCGATACATGTACAGAAGTCACAGCAAATATCTGTCAATTACCTGGAGGTCGTGGCGGTCGATTCAAACTGCCAACGTTAACGGAACTTCACAAGCATTTATTTGCACAAGATTTCGCCGAAGCACATAATGCCACAGCCGATGTTGAGGCAACTACTCGATGTTTCCTAGAGTTAATGAGAAGAGGAGTATTCTCTCCAGCAGAACTGCAACAAGAAGATAAATACATTGAAGACTTTAAAGCTTTTAATCCTGAGCCAATTGGTTTAATTGGATTAAAGCATTTGAATTTAAAAGAAGCAAGTGCAGCTTTAGTTTCCACTATTGAAGAAGTTGAATTCATTGGTGCTGATAAATCTGAGGCATTCGATGCCTTGAAAGATTTTTCCTTTGCACACCTTCATAATCATACGCAATTTTCAATATTACAATCTACAATCAGTATTCCTAATCTCGTTGCTAAAGCAGGGGAATTGAATATGAAAGCTGTTGCTTTAACTGATACTGGTAATATGATGGCTGCATTTCATTTTGAACGAGAAGTAGCCAATTATAATAAATCCATTCGAGAGAAAAAGAAAGAGGCTGAAGAAAAAGGAGAAACTTTTGAGCACAATGAATTAATGCCCATAATTGGATGTGAGTTCAACGTTTGTAAAAATTTAGAAGATAAAACACAAAAGGACAACGGCTATCAAGTTGTTCTTCTCGCTAAGAATAAAAATGGGTATCAGAATTTAATAAAACTAGCTTCGATTGCCTTCACCGATGGAATGTATTATGTTCCAAGAATTGATAAAAATGTCATTGAAAAGTATGCTGAAGATATTTTCGTATTAACAGGTAATCTCTATGGGGAAATCCCCAGTCTTGTCTTAAATGTCGGAGAAAAACAAGCAGAAGAAGCACTCGTTTGGTGGAAAACAGTATTTAAGAATAATTTATACATGGAAGTTATGCGCCATGGTCAGGACAATGAAAGAAGGGTGAACGAGACTTTGATTCGATTGGCGAAAAAACATGATGTTAAATTAATTGCTTCGAACAATACGTATTACATCGATAAGGGTGACGCTGAATCGCATGACCTCTTATTGTGTATAAAAGACAATGAGCTTGTTGATACTCCAAAAGGGAGAGGACGCGGTTTTAGATATGCGTTAGAGAATGATGAGTATTACTTCAAGTCTCAAGAGGAAATGAAAGAATTGTTTTTGGATTTACCTGAGGCGATTCAATCCATAGATGAAATTATTAGCCAATGTGAACAATATCCATTAGCCAGAGAAGTTTTACTTCCTGCTTTCGATATTCCAGAAGAATTTCAGGATGTAGAAGATGAAAAAGGTGGAGGCAAAAGAGGGGAGAATAATTTCCTGAGGCATTTAACATATGAGGGAGCTAAAAAGCGTTATGGCGAAATCACCGAAAAGATATCAGAACGATTAGATTTTGAACTTTCAGTTATCGAAAACACAGGTTACCCTGGTTATTTCCTAATAGTTCAGGATTTTTGTCATGCAGCCAGAGATATGGGTGTTTCTATTGGGCCTGGGCGTGGCTCTGCTGCCGGTTCAGCAGTTGCGTATTGTACTGAAATTACCAACATAGATCCAATTGCCTATGATTTGCTTTTTGAGCGTTTTTTGAATCCAGATCGTGTGTCCATGCCCGATATTGATATAGATTTTGATGACGAGGGTAGAGGAAAAGTTATCGATTGGGTAATCGATAAATACGGTTCAAATCAAGTTGCTCAAATTATTACTTATGGGACAATGGCAGCAAAGTCATCCATACGAGATGTTTCTAGGGTAATGGATTTACCTTTGTCAGATGCTGATAGAATTGCAAAATTAGTTCCTGACATTAAACTCGGTAAGATTTTTGGACTTTCTGATCTTGATTTAAGAGAGAAATTGCAGAACAACCAAGATGATATTAATCGTGCAAATGAATTAAAGACTATCGCTAATGGTAATGATTTATCTGCAAAAGTTATCAATCAAGCACGCCAATTAGAAGGCTCTGTTCGAAATACTGGAATTCATGCTTGTGGGGTAATTATCACACCTGATGATATTACAAATTATGTACCTGTTACTCTAGCAAAGGATACAGGTATGTTTTGCACACAATTTGACAACTCAGTTGCTGAAGATGCTGGCCTTCTCAAGATGGATTTCTTAGGTCTAAAAACGTTGACTTTAATTAAACATGCGGTTAGAAATGTAAAATTCACAAAGGATGAAGATTTAGATCCGGATCTTTTTCCAATTGATGATTTAAAAACATACGAACTTTTTCAACGTGGAGAAACAATAGGAATTTTTCAGTATGAATCTGCAGGAATGCAGAAGTACATGAAAGAGTTAAAACCTACTGTTTTTGCAGATTTAATTGCTATGAATGCCTTGTACCGTCCAGGTCCATTAGAGTATATCCCATCTTTTATTAAACGAAAACATGGGGAAGAAGAAATCGTATATGATGTTGATGCTTGTGAAGAATATTTAGGCGAAACATACGGAATTACTGTTTATCAGGAGCAAGTAATGTTGTTATCGCAAAAGCTGGCAGGTTTTAGTAAGG
>CAJQQA010000110.1 GCA_905480355.1 uncultured Flavobacteriales bacterium
GTTGGAGGATTATTATTTGTGCTAATTTGGGCTGGAATTGATGAACTTTTTGAGCTGGTTGGAAATTACCATGAAGCGAAATGGGTTGTTTTTTTTCTCGGATTAGGTAAAATGATAAGCATCTCATTTGGATCAGCTAGTTCTATGATTGTCAGTTCTAAGTATTACACATTCGCTATGTACGGCATGATTTTTCTAGCTATTATTACATTCTTGTTGAATTTATTTTTTATTCCGATATATGGGATTGAAGGTGCGGCTATAGCCACGGCAATTGCCTTGCTTATGTATTATTGTCTGTCTTTCTTATTGCTTAAAGTAAAATCAAACCTTCAACCATTTACAAAAAACACTGTAGTAATTTATCTCTTAATAGCGTTTCTTTTTATAGTAGCGCATTTTGTTGATTTTGGTTTGCATCCGGTAATTGAAATATTCATAATGACTCTATTAATTGGAGTTTTCTATGTATTCATGGTGTTTAAATTGAATATTTCAAAAGACATGAATCAAACGATTCTCAATATTCTGAAAAAAATCAGAATATTGATCGCACGAAAAATTATTTTTCCTGTTTTCCTAAAGTTTGGGATAGAAAAGATATTTAATCGATCAGAGAAAAATTCAATTTTAAATATTATGTATCATGGAGTTTTAGAAGCAAGCGATGGACAGAGGATCATTCGAAATATAGATGCTAGTCAATTTGAAAAACATATTTTATATCTAAAAGAAAATTTTGAAATACTTTCATTAGATGAAACACTAAATCATCTTTCCCAGAATAAAATAAATCTTAATAAGCGTGCAGTTACGCTTAGCTTTGATGATGGTTATGAAAATAATTTAAGTGTACTTTTACCATTGCTTGAAAAGCACAACATTCCGGCCACAATATATGTTTTAGGACATTTAGCGAATGAGAGTAACAGAATCTCAACGGTGTGGTCTAATTATATAGATGTATTATTGGAACAAGGTAAGCAGGAAGAGTTGAATCGAATTTTGAATTTTAAGGGAGAGAATGTTGATTTGCATGACTATTACAATTCGGTCAAAGAATTGTCATCTGAAGGAATGAAGAATGTCTTGTTCGAGTTTGAGTCTTCTACCATATTTCAGGAATGTATAAAAAAGTTAAATGAAGAAGCATTTCAATTGCTTAATGTTGATCAATTAAAAGCGCTCTCAAAGTCACCGTTAATTACAATTGGAAGTCACGCATATTGGCATTGTAATATCGGTATACAAGAGTTAGATAGTCAACTTTTGGAATTGAAAAAATCAAAAGAAGAATTAGAAAGTTGCTTGGGGATTGAGATAAATTCATTGGCTTATCCAGATGGAAGCTATACAAGAGAAACTCTTGATATAGCTGAGAAATTGGGGTATACTAATCAGTGGGCTGTCAAATATCAATTTCGAGAAGATAATTTGGATAAACGAATAATGGATCGTCACGGAATTGCTTCGCAAACATCATTTGAATCCAATGCGTTTTTTATAAACCTTGCGTTTAACAAACATTCATTATGAGTTATCGTTATCAACGTATATCAGAAAAGTCCTTACCCGCAATTGCTAGTTTGTACAAGGATTGTTTTAATCTAAAAGTTAGTACTCAGGATTTAGAAAAGAAGTACAATACTGATTCGTTCGGAGAGTCTTATACGGGATTTATTGCCATTGACAATAACGAAAATGTCGGTGCTTATTATGGGGTGTTTCCTTGTAATATGAAATGTAATGGAGAAGTTGTTTTAGCAAGTCAATCTGGGGACACTATGACGGGACCAAGCCATCGGAAAAAGGAACTTTTCACCAGTTTAGCAAAGGAAACGTATGATTTATTGGGTCAATTAAATATTGCGTTTGTTTTTGGATTTCCAAATAAGAATTCGCTACCTGGTTTTGAGAGAAAATTGGATTGGAAGTTTTACGGTTACATGCAACACTTTAATATTTCCAATAATGTTTTAATTCCTTTATGCGAAATTGCTTCAAAATTTCCGATGTTAAAAAAAACGTACAGAAATCTTGTTCGAAAAAAACTTGAACAGTATCGAGTAGAAGAGGTAAACTTGAATGAGATTGAATCCGGGCTTAACAGAGATACACTCTTTTATAATTATAAATTGTCAAAATCAAAGGATACCTACTTGGTCAGAATAGAGGGATTTGAATTTATTATTAAAACCGAACCTCATTTAATGATAGGAGATGTCTCCAGATTTGATAAGTCACAGTTTAATGCTTTCAAGTTAGCTGTTAAATTGCTGGCCAAATTAACTTACGCAAAGACTACAAATATAGTTTTGTCAAAAAATCACTGGCTTTATGATTTGTTAATTAGCGAATTTGAAAGCGAAGATTCTCTTCCAATTGGTTTTTATCAAATAAGACAAGATTTGAATTACGCTTCGATAGCTTTCAGTCTTGTGGATTATGATACTTTTTAATTGATCTAATTACTTCTTTACGAAAGCTCTAATCTCTAATAGATGCACTTTTTTCATCGTATTAGCCGTCACGGTAATTGATTTTGTAATTTCATTCACTTGTCCTGGCTTTGGATGAAATACAACTTTAATAACATCGGATTCTCCAGGTAAAATTGGATCTTCTGGTTTTTCAGGCATCGTACAGCCGCAACTCGCTGAAACATCTTCTAAGATTAGAGGCTTGTCACCTGTGTTTGTTACTGTAAAAACCGTTGTATTATCAGAATCTGGCAAAACATCTCCATAATCATGTGTTAATTTATCAAACTTTAAAGTAGTTGATTTTGCCTCTAATTCTGAAATCCTGAGATTTTCTTTCTCTGTATATTCTTTTAATTCATCTTTTAATTCCTTGTCAGACTTTGAACCTGATGATAACGCAGATCTAACGTCTCCTGATTTAGCTACTATTTCTTCATTCGATTCACATGAAACTAATAAACCTAACACTACTAAAGTTGCAATTTTTTTAATCATTTTTTTTTCTTTAATTATTCTAATCCTGATTTGTCATATTCTTCAGACTCAATGATTTCTAATGCGCGTTGTAAAATTTCATTGGAATCATTGTAAATTTCATAAAACTCTGGATAACCCCATAAGTTTTGCGCTAAGATAGCCTTAATTCTTAATTTTAAAATCTTTTCAGATTCCTTATAGCCTTCCTCGTCAAATGAGAGAGTTGAGTCTTCTTTTTCCGCATACTTCGCAAGTTTTTCGATAAACTTTTCGTCAACTACAAAGTCTTTCTTGAATGACGAGAATTCAGGATAAGCTTTAGCCATTTTTTTTCGATTATCGTTGACGTAAGACAATGTGAATGCGTTCAGATGACCACCTCTAATCAATGAAGTAAAGTACTCACTAATTCCATTAGTATCTAATGGGACAAAATAATCTGGCATAATACCTCCGCCACCGTAAACTGTTCTTTTTTTGATTAATGTCGTGTATTTTAGTGAATCAGGAAACGAAATAGAATCTTGACTCATGAATTCTCCATTTTCATAGCGATTATTCAAATCATTTCTATAGACCTCAACATCATCATAGGGTTTTTGAATAAAACGACCACTTGGTGTGTAATATCGGGCAATCGTCAGTCTCATTTGAGAGCCATCTGAAAGGTCAATTGGTCGCTGTACAAGACCTTTGCCAAATGTTCTCCGTCCAACAATTAGCCCTCTGTCCCAATCTTGAATTGCACCAGACATAATTTCACTCGCCGATGCAGACGATTCATCAGTCAGTAAAATTAATTTCCCTTTTTCCCATAACCCCTTTTTTTCAGAATTTAAATCAATACGAGGTTGAATTCTCCCTTTAGAATAAACAATTAATTTATCTTTAGAAAGAAATTCATCAGACAAGTATTTGGCAGCGTAAAGTAATCCTCCTCCATTTCCTTGCAAATCAAAAATAAGATTATTCATACCTTCTTTTTTTAATTTTCCAATTGCGGTGTGGACTTCGTTTTGGGATGTTCGGGAGAATGTATTTAATTTGATATATCCTGTTTCTGGTGTGATCATGTATGCAGCATCTAAAGAGTGAACTGGAATTATATCTCTTGTGATTGTAAAATTTATTTTTTTCTTAGCATTCTTTCGAATGATTTCAACATCAACTTTTGTCCCTTTGTCTCCAAGTAATTTTTTACGTACGTCACTGTTTTTTAATCCAATTCCAGCCACATTGTTCTCCCCAATAGTCACAATTTTGTCTCCTGCGAGTAACCCAATTTTTTCAGAAGGCCCTCCAGCGATTGTTGCAACAACCATCAGAGTATCTTTTAAAATTTGAAAGCGAATCCCAACACCTACAAAATTTCCATTAATTCGTTCATTTGCACCTGAAACTTCGTCTTTTGAAATAAACGTAGAATGTGGATCCAGTTTTTCGAGCAATGCAATGATTGCAGTATTAGTTAAATCTTCGGCGTCAACTTCGTCAACATACATCAGATTAATTGAAGTAATAACTTCATCGAATTTCTGAGTGGTTCCAAGTTTTTCGTTTTGAGCGCATGATATATTAGAAATTACGATAAATAAAAATGCAATTATGGAGTGTTTTTTCATGTTCTATTAATTTGTTGTTCTATACTTATTTAGGGCAAGAACAATGCCTTTATTTTTAAATGCACACCAATAACGGAAAAACTATTGAATTAGAAAGATTGTAGTTGCTTTTTTTAGAATAATTGTGAATTAATAAAGTGATTTTATAAACGTTTGTTTGTGGATTGATTTTGGTAAGTGACTTCGAGTGAATTTATAATAATCGTTTCTTAGTAAAATAAATAAGTTATGAGAAAAATATTTAGTGTGTTAATTGCTTTAAGTCTTCCATTATCGGCTGCTGCTCAGAATACTAAAATCGATAGATTAGAAATGTTGTTTGCCCAAAAGTATTACAAAAAAGTATGCCGCAAAGCTGACCGACTTTTGGATAACCCAGAGTATGATTTTTCTGTATTACCTGGGTTTTATAAAGCAATGAGTTTATTTCAGCTTGCACAAAATAAGTATTGGTTAGTGAGACACCCAGATGCGCTGGAAGAAGCGAAAAGATTATTTCTTGATGTTAAAAAAGTAGAGAAAGGAAATGAAATATTTGATGCTCATCAAAATGAGATTGCTTGGTTGAAAGCAGATTTGATTGCTTGGGCATCTGACTTAAAACGAATAGGTCAGATGGAAGATTTTGAACAAGTTCAGAAAATAATTGAAGTTGTATTTGGTGCATTTACTTATGAAATAGAAGAAACGAGTGTAATTTTACCAGAAACAGCATCAACTATAGATTCGTCAGTTAAGAATACAGGAATCAGAACTGAAATGATTATTGAAGCTAAAAAATACATTGGAGTACCATACATTTGGGCTGGTGTAACACCTGATGGGTTTGATTGCAGTGGATTTACAAGCTATATCTACGATAAAAATGGTAAAACTTTACCGCGAAGGTCAGTTGATCAATATTATCAGTCAAGAAAAATTAAAAGAAAGCGTGTAGAAAAAGGAGATTTAGTTTTCTTCGATAACGGATCGGGTGTCTCTCACGTTGGAATTGTTGTCTCAGAGAATGGTCAGCCAATTGTCATGATACATTCAAGTTCAAGTAAAGGAATTATATTAACAAATGTTGATGAGTCTGATTATTGGTCTCAGCGTTTGCATGGCTTCGGCACATTCATTAATTAGCCCTATTGCTTCTTAGTATCGTGTAAAACAGAAGAATACTTGATATGATAAGTCCAATGGATGTAATTGTATGGTACCAATCATTTTCAATTCCGAGAAAAAACATCAAAAAGAGCAGGAGCATTGAAGAAGCTATAATCGTTTTAATAATTAAATTCTCTTGGTGTATTTTTGATGAAAGATAGATCGCAGATTGCAGAACAAGTAAGCTGACAATTACTGAACCACTCGAAATGATCGATTGAGTAGAATAAACAAAGTATGCAGTTAGAGACAATATGCAACAGCATAGTAGAGAGGACGATAAATGATGTATTTTACTACCTTTTAAATTGAATAAATTCAGTATTAATGTTGATAGAACTAAAATACAAGCAATTAAGCTTTTGCTATTTGATAATAGGTTTTGCTCAGTAAAGAATGCCCATGAAAAATAGCTCAAAATTGCCAGACATATCAGAATGAATAATAAGTGTATTTTTTGAATAGTTTTTTGCATCATCCAATACAATAATAACCTAAAATTTATTAAGAGAATAAATTCATTAAAAAAAAACGGATAAATGTTTACCACTCATCAATTTTTCAGTAAAAATTAATTCTTATAGGTATAATTCTTCTTTTTTACTTTATTAATTCAGGCAATTACAAAATAATTAAAATCAACTACTTACGTTAGATGTTAACAGTGTTAATTGAGTTATCAACAATTTCTGAAACTTTTTATACTTGTTTTACGTAATACACGATAAAACAAACACAATGAAATTATTAATTGCATCTGTAGCGCTTGCTTTCAGCTTCTCTTCTTTTGGAGCAGATGTCAATAGAATTTCAAATAAGGAGTACGTTGACCAATGGAAAAACGTTGCTGTTGAACAAATGTTAGCCTATAAAATACCTGCTAGTATAACAATGGCACAAGCTATTTTAGAAAGTGGAAGTGGTAATTCAGCATTGGCTCTTAAGGCAAATAATCACTTTGGGATTAAGTGTCATGGCTGGAATGGAAAAAAAATATACAAAGATGATGATGCTAAAGATGAGTGTTTTAGAGCATATCAAACAGCAGAAGAATCATTTAAAGATCATAGTTTATTTTTAGAAAAGAATAGTCGCTATGACTTTCTATTTATTTACGAGCAATCCGATTATAAATCGTGGGCAAAAGGTCTTAAGAAAGCTGGTTATGCTACAAACCCTAAATACCCTAGATTATTAATTGATATAATCGAAAAGTACAATTTACAGGAATTGGATCAGTTGAATCAACCTCTAATAAGTCCAGAGGAAGTAATTGCCTTATCTGTGAATAAGGAGAGCGTATCTAAAAGAACAATAAAGATGCATCAAAAAGGTGTTAAATATATTGAAGTAAAAAAAGGCGATACATTTTATTCGATAGGACAAGAGATTGGACTTACTTTAATGCAGCTTAACCGTTACAATGATTTTGGAAATAAAAAGGATTTCTTAAATGTGGGAGACTTTGTTTATGTCCAACCAAAAAAACGAAGAAACATTTTCAAAAAAGAAGAGATTCACATTGAAAGATCAATCTCAATGAATCAATTGGCGCAATTATACGCTATCAATGCTAAATCAATAAAAAGATTAAATAAAATTACCGATAATGAAATGACATTTTCAAAAGGTGAAAAGATAACCCTTCGATAGTTTTCATAAATAGAAGGTTTTATAGTTTGTTGTTGTTTGAAAGGGCCTTGAGAAATTAAGGTCCTTTTTTTTTTATAACTTTGAGAGTTAGGAGTACAACAATAAATTACAGAAATCTTAATTGGAGTGATATGAAACCATCTATAGAGTTATTTGACTTGATTAAGTCACTTTCTAAATCAGAAAAGAGATTTTTTAAATTGACTTCTGCCCTCCAGTCTGGAGATAAGAATTACTTGAAGATTTTTGACTACATAGAAAAGCAAGAAGAATATGATGAAGAACACTTAAAAAAGACCTTTTCTAAAGAGATATTCATTAAACATTTGCCTTCAGAGAAAAATCATTTGTATAAACTTATTCTCAAAAGTTTACGTTCATTCACGAGTGAAAAATCAATTGCTAGTATACTTGCGCAAGAGATAAAGAATATTGAAATACTTTACAGTAAAGCTCTTTACAAGGAGTGCAATAAATTGATCGCTAGGAGCAAGGTAAAGGCTAGAGAGCACGAGAAATTTTATCATTTGATTGAGTTAATAAATTGGGAGAAGGTGTTGATAGATTCTTCTTATGAGGCGGGTGAATTTTCTCTGAATATTGATAAAATTATTAAAGAGGAAGCTGAAGTTATTGAGAAACTGAGGAACCTGGCTGAATATATGGTGCTTGATGCTAGAATAAATTTAATTTTTAGAACTGGAGGTTTTTCTAGAGCTACTGTAGAAAGAGCAAAGGTTGAAGAAATTTCAGATAATCATCTCATTAAGGGTAAGAATACAGCACTATCATCAAAAGCCGCATCTATTTGCTATTATGTGAAAGGATTATGTGCTATGGCTAACAGAAATCATTCAGATAGTTTTACGTTTTTTAATCGTGCTAGAGAAATATTGGATAACAATCCAAAAATTAAAGAAGCGGCATCAAAAAGGTATGTAAATACATTGATCCACCTTATGCGTTGTTATATTGAAATTGGGGATAGTGAAAAAGCCCGAGAGTTGATTTTTGATATACGTGAATTAAGAACAACAAACGGCTTTAAGTCAATTGACATTGCTCTGTTGATTTTCTCGAATTCTAATGCTCAAGAATTAATTCTTTATCAATCGATGGGTAAATTCCAAGAAAGTGTTGATTTGATTCCGGAAATAGAAAAGCAACATTCAAAATTACAAGGGAAGGTTAGTAAAGAAATGGAGCTTTTGCTTCATTACTATAAAGCATACAGTTATTTTGGAGTGAGCGATTTCAAGCAGGCAATGATGAGCATAAATATAATCCTCAATGATAATGAGCAGTCGCTTAGGCAGGACATATATAGCCTGGCGCGGCTGGTCAATTTGATCATTCACTACGAATTAGAAAATTACGACTATCTCGATTATTTAATTCGATCAACGAGCCGTTACCTCAATAAACATGAAAGGGAGTATAAAATTGAGATATTATGCATTAAATTCATTAAGCGCTTGTCAAAAATCCATACTGATGACGATAAGGAAGACATTTTAAAAAAAATGAAAACGGATGTCATAGACATGCTAGAAGATCAACACGAAAATGTTTTACTTGAATATTTTAACATTACTGCTTGGATTGATTCAAAAATTAATAATGTAACACTTGGCAGTATTATTAGGACGACTGTCAAGACTTTGAATTAAAAAAATCATCTTGACTTTTTGTTCTTACTAACTCATCGAATTTACTATTTTTGCTATCCGATTAAAATAAGTAAAATTAGATGGCGAAAAAGTTCACAACAAGGGCAGAAGATTATTCAAAATGGTACAATGAAGTTGTTTCACGTGCTGATTTAGCAGAGAACTCAGAAGTTAGAGGTTGTATGGTTATTAAACCATATGGCTATGCAATCTGGGAGAAAATGAAAGAAGTTTTGGATGCTAAATTCAAAGAAACGGGACATTCGAATGCTTATTTTCCCATTTTTATTCCGAAGAGTTTATTTGAAGCCGAAGAAAAAAATGCAGAAGGCTTTGCAAAAGAATGTGCCGTAGTAACACATCATCGATTAATTAATGATCCCGATAACAAAGGAAAGCTTATCGTTGATCCTAAGGCCAAACTTGAGGAAGAGTTGATTGTTAGACCTACAAGTGAAGCAATCATATGGAGTACATACAGAAAGTGGATTCAATCGTACCGAGATTTGCCTATTTTGATAAATCAATGGGCGAACGTTATGCGTTGGGAGATGAGAACACGTATTTTTTTGAGAACAGCTGAGTTTTTGTGGCAAGAGGGGCATACTGCACACGCAACTAAGTCCGAGGCTATCGAAGAGTCAGCAAGAATGAATCAAGTTTATGCTGATTTTGCCGAAGAATACATGGCAATGCCTGTCGTTCAAGGTTTAAAATCAGAGAGTGAACGTTTTGCAGGAGCTGAGGAAACATATTGTATTGAAGCAATGATGCAAGATGGAAAAGCATTACAAGCAGGAACATCTCACTTTTTAGCGCAAAATTTTGCGAAAGCTTTTGATGTTAAATTTACAGACAAAGAAGGGAAGCAAGATTATGTTTGGGCAACTTCTTGGGGAGTTTCAACTCGTTTGATGGGGGCATTAATAATGACGCATTCAGATGATGAGGGTTTGGTTTTACCACCGGCATTGGCGCCAATTCAAGTCGTAGCAATACCTATCTATAAAACTGAGGAAGAACTTTCTGAAATTTCAAAGCACTTTAATGAACTTGGAGAGAAATTCAAAGAGAAAGGAATTTCATTCAAATTTGATGATGACGATAATAGAAGGCCGGGCTGGAAGTTCTCTGAATATGAAAGTAAAGGCGTCCCTGTTCGAATAGTAATGGGACCTAGAGATTTGGAAAGTGGTAAGGTCGAAATTGCGCGTAGAGATAATAAAACAAAAGAAGTGATTGATTTCTCAGATACCTTAACATACGTTGAGAGCTTACTCGAAAATATTCAAACCAATTTATTTGATAAGGCAAAAGCTTTTCGTACGTCTAATACACAAGAGGTTGATTCTTATGAAGATTTCAAAGTGAAACTTAAAGCAGAAGGAGGATTCTTTTTAGCGCATTGGGATGGTACTTCTGAAACAGAAGAGAAAATTAAAAAAGAAACTAAGGCAACTATTCGATGCATTCCTCTAGAACAAAAAACTGAAATTGGAAAATGTATGGTAACAGGAAAAGAATCTAAAGCTAGAGTCATCTTTGCAAAATCTTACTAATAGAGGTAAATGGGGAATAAACTAAAGATTGAGAGAAGAGCTGGTATTGTTGATTTACTCATTAATAAAGCTGCTTTAAAGCAAGATATTGCTGACTATTCTGAAAATATATTGATGCAACTAAAAGAAGTTGTTCAGCATGAATTAGATGAAATTGCGAAATCAATTAATGACACCAGAATCCGCCTTGATTATAAAGATAATGGAAAGCACGAATTTCGTATAAACATAGGTTCCGACACAATTGTGTTTCAATTGCACACAAATATTTTTCGATTAGATGACGAAAATCCTCTTTGGAAAACGAAGTATGTTGAGAAAAATGGTGCTAACGGATATTTTGGAATAATTAATATCTATAATTTTTTAGCTGAGTCTGTAAAACAAAATAGACTGAATGATGTTGGATATCTAATAGGTAGAATTTTTATTAACCATGATGAGCACTTTATTATGGAAGGTGAAGGACAGCTTGGAACTGATTTTCAAGACCTTGAAAACAGTAAGCTTACAAAGGATGTGATGTGTCAAGTAATTCAGTCTTGTTTGGCGTTTGCTGTGAATTTTGATTTGGTAACACCTCCATATAAAATGGTGCAAGAAGTATCATTACAGCAGATAAACGCCATCAGTTCAGACCTTCAAATGGCGACAGGTAAAAGACTAGGTTTTAAATTTAGTTCAGAGGAAAAAGATTTTTATTAAAAAAAAAGATTTTCTGTTTGTTATTAAAGAATTTCACTCTATATTTGCACTCCCAATTTAAGGGGGAATTGAAATAAATTATTTGGCCCATTCGTCTAGTGGTTAGGACGCCAGGTTTTCATCCTGGTAACAGGAGTTCGATTCTCCTATGGGCTACAGAATAAATAAGAAAAAAAAAGCGTGAAAACGCATATTAAAAATAGAAAAAATGGCGAATCATAAGTCAGCACTTAAGAGAATTAGATCAAACGACACGAAAAGGTTGCGTAACAAGTATCAGCATAAAACTATGCGTAATGCTATTCGTGATTTTAGAGAATTGAAAGATAAGAAAGAAGCTACGAAAGTACTTCCATCTATATTTACAATGCTTGATAAACTTGCAAAAAGAAATATTATTCATAAGAATAAAGCGGCAAACATTAAGTCTGGTTTACAAGTTAAACTGAACAGTTTGTAGTATTTTTTCTCATAGAGATTTAAGAGGGCTTTGCCCTCTTTTTTTTTATCTTTACTTTTTTAGTCACTAAGATCAATGAAACTTCTTATAGTCGGCCTTATTCTCATCAAACTATCTTTTGCTTACGGGCAATTTACAAGTAGTTATGATACATTGACTTACAATGATAGAATGCACGGGGATCTCGATTCTATTGATATAGCTAGTGCAGATTATCCATCTACATTTGCTGGAGGTATCGCAATGACTTCTCCTCATGGGGTTTCTACTCAAAGTCTTTTTAATAAATACACTTCAAGTAGTTTTGAACCTGCATTGAATCCTACGAAAATGAAATTCTCTGCTTTGCCACATTTGGGGTTTTCTTATTCTTTTGGAGGACAGGGTAGTCAGTTTATCAGAGCGAACTACTTACATGCCTTTTCTGATTCGATAAATTTAAACATTGACTATCAAAGAAACTCAGGGATTGGTAGTGTTAGAAACAGTAATTTCTCTTTAAATAAAGTGAATCTTCAATTCAATAGATTAGGAAAGTTTTATTCCGTAAATATTCAAGGAACATATTTTAAATCGACAACTCAGCATTCTGGAGGTGTACTAACAGATTCACTCATAGAAGATTTTGGATTAGAATTCTCTCCAGTAAATAAAGAAAATGCTTTGGCAACGAATAAATCAGGACGGGTTCAAATCACCAATTATTTTGACTTTAATTCAACTGTAGAAAATGCTTTCGGGATTTTAATTAATAATGAATACACGATTAAAAATAAAGTCTATTCTGAATTTGACACATTGTTTGGTCTTTACAACGCAATCTATATTGATAGCTTTTCAACGCGAGATCAATACAACTTAGCAGAAATATCTAATGGTGCAGGGTTATTTCTGAAAAGAAAATCATTCTACGTGGATGGAATGGTAAATCATTCGTATTGGGATTTCCAAAATCTTGGAGAACATCGTGATACAAATGAATTGTTTTTTTCTTCGTTTCTATCTCTTGATTGGAAAGGAGTTTCTATTGAAAATAAATTGAAGCTGAATATTATCGGGCGTTACAATGAATTTAGAGGGAATACTAAAGTGTTCTTTCAGCGCGGAAAAATAGACTTAGCTGGCCAATTTTTATTCGAGAAGAAAGCACCCATTGTCTTACAGCGAAGCTATTTTGGGAACACCAATAAATATAATTTAGCAGAGAATGATCTACAGGAATGGACAAAAATTGGAATTAACTTTCGCTATGCACTGAACAATAAGTTGAAAATCTCTACTTTTGGTAACCTTTATTCAATTCCTTCTGTTTACCTCTATAATGGTTCAGACTGGAGACTTGAAAATATTAAATCTAATTTTGGGCGTTTGGGTATACGTTCTGATATAGAATTGGGAAGTTTTCATATTCAGCCCCAATTTGTTTATTCCTTTGATGATAATAATTTCCTACCTCAATTTCAAGCTTATTCAAGACTCTACTTTCAAGGTTTTCTGTTTAAAGGAAAAAAACTAGAGGTAGCTATAGGGGTTGATGTTTCCTATTTGTCGCGTTTTGATGTTAATGCTTATGTTCCCAACATGGATGCTTTTGATTTTAATTCAACCAATCAAAGTTTTTCTGAAATGTCAAATCTCCATGCCTTCCTTAATCTTGGGATTTCGGAATTTAGATTTTTCTTCAGGTATGAAAATATTGGATATTTCTGGTCGGATAAAAAAAGTGTTGTTCTAGCTAATTATCCAATCGCCGGTAGTCGATTGAGAATAGGACTGACATGGGATTTCTTTAATTAAAACAATCTTAAATAAATAGAGCAGTGAAACTAGCGTTCCACTGCTCTATACCTAACCTACCTTTTATAACTAAACCTGATGTGAAATTACAATAGAACTTTCCTGTATCCAAATTTTGATAGCTTAAATGAATATTTCACTTGTTTGGATGAACTAAATACCAATGCAATGAAAAGTTGGTATTAATTCTCTGATTATTTATTTTTTGACTGACATTAATTCACCATTGCAAATAAATAAACGTGTTTTTCAGAAGTAATTACTAGAGCTTAGAATACTTCTGCTTTTTGTTATATTTACGCAAAATAAAAGAGAATGAATTTATTACAAGATAAAGTTGTACTAATTACAGGAGCCTCTAGAGGAATTGGTAAGTGTATCGCTGAACAATGTGTGAAAGAAGGTGCAAAAGTTGCCTTTACTTATTTATCATCAGAGGAGAAAGCTAAGGCATTAGAAGCAGAATTATCTGAAATGGGTGGTGTTGCAAAAGGATTTAAGTCTGATGCGTCTAAATTTGAAGAGGCACAAGATTTAGTTGATTGCGTAATTGAGGAGTATGGTACAATTGATGTGCTTGTAAATAATGCGGGTATTACACGTGATACACTTCTGATGAGAATGTCTGAACTGCAGTGGGATGAAGTGATGAATACGAATTTGAAATCAGCATTTAATTTGACAAAAGCAGTGCAGCGTCCAATGTTGAAAGCAAGAAAAGGATCGATTATAAATATGTCATCTGTTGTAGGAGTAAGTGGTAATGCCGGACAGTCGAATTATGCAGCGTCAAAAGCTGGACTAATTGGCTTTTCAAAATCGATAGCACAAGAATTAGGTTCTAGAAGTATTCGTTGTAATGCAATTGCTCCTGGCTTTATCGAAACAGAAATGACTGATAAATTAGATCAAAAAGTAGTTGAGGAATGGAGAAAAGCTATTCCATTGAAACGAGGAGGAACTCCCAAAGATGTTGCTGATTTAGTTGTATTTCTAGGCTCTGATATGTCACTTTATATAACAGGACAAACAATTAATGTTTGCGGTGGAATGTTGACCTAAAATAGGTTTAGATAATTAATTAAATGCTTCACGTTTGTGAGGCATTTTTTATTTGAGTGAAATCGAAGTTAATCTCGAAAATAGTTTTTTGAATACATCAAAATACAAGAGGAAGTAACCTAGAAATACCATTCCCCAAATCACCATTAAATTTCCATAAAACGTTGATACACGACTGCCAAAAATATATTTGTAAGGTGAGTAAAAGTGAGAAGTGAAAAATGAATGCTTTTGTGGTAGGTTATAAATCGGGTCTGAATTCTGATACAATTCACCGTTTAATGTTATCGTTTTATTAAGCTCTAATTTGTTCGTTAAAATATTTTCTAGCGCTTCATTGGTGTATTCATTGCGTAGTTTTCTATAATTTTCAATGCCCATTTTTTCTTTACGAATCCGAATAGAGTCAATACTTGTGTTAATTGTATAAATGTATTGTTTTCGTAGTATAGATAAAAAGACATTAATTGGCCTGATGTCTTCTTCTGTAATAGTAGAGAATGATAAATTTTCAATGCATGATTCACATTTTAAGTCAGTCCAGACAAGATCTTCTTTTTTTATTTCGTTAGTGAGTAGTTCTCGCGCTATTTTTTTTTGTGTTACTGTACTTTCGCTATTAGTAAGTATGTTTAACTCATTTTGTAACTTAGGAAGCCAATAGTCTTTTTTCCAAGTTGCCTGGCTTTTTAATATATCAAAGTTTAAAAAAATTGAAGATAATTTATTTTGACTTGTCTGTTCAACTATTAATGCTTCATATGCCCAACGCGAAGGCATAATATTACCGATAATAGGAACTTCAGTTGCATGAGAAAGTGATGGGTGTAGTTTGTCAAATTTAACAATCACACCGCTAAAAAGTAATTGTGGAATAATGACTAATGGCACGAATATATAAATGACTTTGGCCGTATTAAATGTGCTCGAAATATTCAGTCCTACCATGTTAGACAGGCACGAGATTGAAAAGAGGAGAAGCCAATATTCCATAAACATGCCTTGGATTTCAAGAATAGAGTTACCAATAGCAACAAACATAAGTGATTGAAGCGCTGAGATAATGAAGAAAAATGCAATTTTAGAGAGTAAATAACTGCTTCTTGAAAGGCTGATGAATTTTTCTCGAAGCAAAATCTTTTTGTCCCGATTAATCTCTTCTGCTGAAACAATCATTCCGATAAAAATAGAAACAATGACAGCGATAAAAATATACTGGGGAATATTCTCATTTGTATAATAGGAATAGCTGTTAGAATTGGAGTTTTTACTATAATATTTCGTAAAAAACGATAGCACCACAGCTAAAATTGGAGAAACCAATGCGTTGATGATTAAGTATTGTTTATTTGATTTTTTGGCAAAGAAATCTCGTTGAAAATAAGTGAAAAACTGCTTGAAACTTGATGGGGTTCCCTTTCTCTTTATTTCCTCTGGTGAATGTAATTTAATTTTATAGCGTTTCTTGTGTTCTTGGTATAGTTTATTCCATTGTTGAGCAGAGCTCTTACGCTGATTGGTTTCACCACCAAATTCATCCACGATTTTGGCATCAATGATATTGAAAATAAGTTCAGGATTCACATTGCCACATAGCATGCATTCATTTTCGTGAGCATTCCCTTGAAATGAGTATGTTTTAAAGTGGATAATTGAGTTTAGTGGTGTACCATCATAGATTAAAAATCCACCATCATCAAGAATTAATAACCTATCGAATAATTTAAAAATTGTGGATGAGGGTTGATGAATTACAGTAAATATTAGCTTGCCGCCAAGCGCCAATTCCTTGAGCAAATCCATGATGTTGTCAGAATCTTTACTTGATAGTCCTGAAGTTGGTTCATCAACAAAGAGAATGGAAGGCTCTCGAATTAATTCCAGTGCAATATTTAGTCTTTTACGTTGTCCACCAGAAATAACTTTCGAAACGGCAGAGCCTACTCTTAAGTTTCGTATTTCATATAGACCAAGTCTTTTTAATAGTTTATTGATTTTTCTGTACAATTGTATTTTTGAGATGTCTCGAATAGAAAGTTTAGCGCTAAAAAATAAATTCTCAAACACACTTAATTCTTCAATCAGTAAATCGGCTTGGCTCACATTTCCAATAATACCTTTTAGCTTTTCAGAATTTGCGTAAAGGTCAATTCCATTAATTGTAATGTTTCCATATTTAGGTTTGGTTTTACCATTCATGATATTAATCAAGGTCGTTTTACCAGAACCCGAAGCTCCCATTAAACCAATTATTTTTCCCGCATTTGTCGAGAAATTAACTTTCTGAATTGCATTCTCGCCACTTTTAAAAGAATGAATAACATTGGATACTCCAAAATTAAGTGCTAACTCATAAGCTGAATCGGTGAGTTTTGAGATAACATCGCTGTAATATATTTGACCGCTTTTGTTTGTTTTTACCGTTGAGCCAACGTTAAATATGTGTGCCTTATTTCTACTCACCAACTGTCCATTGATATATAACTCTTCTGTTCCTGAGTACTTAATAAATAACGATCGAACACTACGCAGATAAAGAATAATGATTGGGGCATCTAAATTAGAACAAACCTCTGTTATTGCATTTTTCAGATGATCTATATTTTCATCGCAGTAGTAGAGTATGTCATTAACATCTTTAAAGGAAATACCGTCAAATCCTAGAAAATATTTTATTCGAATAAATTCTTCATTGTCAATATGAAATGCATCTGAAACGGTCTGAGCAAATTTAGTTTCACGTTCTGTTAGATCGCCGCCTAGATTTATGAATTCTACAATTCGAGTTAAAACAATTATCTTCTGTCGTTGCGTTAATTCTTTATTTATTTGAGAGCAAATTCGGAGAATTTTTACAGAATGTAAGGACGTTCTCTTGCGGTCATCATTCTTAGAATAAATTCTCCCGCGAGTAGATTTAAGATGATTTTCAAAAATGAGTAAATACTTATGGATAAAATCAGAACTTAATTCAGATTTTAAAAAGCCCTCTACAATTTTTCTGCCTTTTGAACTTTGAATTTCAGTATAAAATTCCTTGTCTGATACTTCGTCTACTTTTGCGATAATGGCAAAAAGATGCATCAATGCACGAAGTATTTTGTCACTCATAAAAAGCTATTATTGAATACTATTCATTTTTGAAGCCAATTAACATTACAACACACCCCGTAACTTTTAGATCTTCGTCTAATTCTGTTGTTATGATTACAGGAATAGTACTTTTAACTTTGAAATCCCAGTAAGGAGAATTTTTGTAGTTTTTATTGGAAAAAAGTATGTTTCCTTCTAAGTCTTTAATTGTGAATATCACAAAGTTTTCTCGCGAACCAGCACTCGTTGCCAATCGATATATAGCACCGCCAAAAAAAGTTGTGTTGAACTCAGCGTTTTCACGATCTAGGAAGGCAGTATAGGCTTGACCATCAGAGATGAAGTCATCTCCACTTTTACTTGTCTTAAACAAATCCTCGCAATCTTGTACTATTTTCTCGCAATTTTGTGCAGAAATATTACTTAAGCTAAGAGATAATAGGATAAAGATATAAATGAACTTCATAAGTTACTGTTATAAATAATTGACAATCGAATTGCTTCGATTTTAGTTTTTATTTCTTCTACAATTTCATTTTTAAAATCTATTTCTGTTGAATGCATGAACGTAGTTGTCTTGTTTTCAACATCTATTTCTGGAGCTACGTATTCGTAACGGATACTTATTTTATCAAAAGACAGCGACAAATCATTCAATTGCTCGATGAGATCATTATGAAGAGAATTATTATTGTATTCATTTAAAATAGCAATAATGGTTCCAATTGATTGCTTTTGTTCTCCAATTCGTTGTTTTATTTCCTGTCTCGGACTTTTTGAGTTCAATTGGCACGCCAAATGAATAGACTCTAACCAGCCACCAGTCAAAATAAGCGCAGAAGCTGCTTTACGATTAGAGTTTTTTAGAAAATTATCGGCTTTTTTAAAGGCTTCAGACATCAAATGAATCATTTCTTTTTCATCATCAATCTTTGATTCAAATGAGTTTAAAAATTCGGTATTAAAAGCAGCATTTAATCCCAGTTGATTTGTTAAGTTTTCAACCGAAGAAAGATACTTTAGTGTTATGTTTTTTTGATCGTATAGTGCTGAGTATCCCAAGTCAGCACCATATATTCCAAGATTTAATGATTGACTGTATTCATCAACATACAATCGCACTTTACTTGGGTCGTTACCTAATTTTGCATCAAAGGAAAGGTTTAATTCTTTGATCAAATAGCCAGTTTGAATAGGAGAAGGGATACTGAAGACCGCCCCGTCAAAATTAGTATTCAAAGCACTATTTGGACTGCGAACATCACCGCTAATAATATTGTCCTCGATTGAAGAATAGCCTTCACAAGAACTCAGTGTTAAGGCACCAATAACTGCAATTGTAGCAAGCTGCAATCCTGATTTTTTCATAGAATTAATTGTTTGACTTAAAAGTCAGTAAATATAATTAAAATTGTCATTTTTCGCTCGAATTGTTAATTTTGTTTTAGACAATCATTTTTATGAGAAGAAGACCAAGAAGAAATCGTAGTAACCAAGGTGTTAGATCAATGGTTGAAGAAACAAAATTAAGTACAGAGAATTTAATCTATCCCTTGTTTATTGAAGACGGAGTAGGGGTGAAAACGGAAATTAAATCTTTAAAAGATAACTTCAGATGGTCTCTCGATACATTGCTTCCAGAAATAGAGGCTTGTGTCAAATTGGGGTTGGATAAATTTGTTCTTTTTCCTGCGGTTAAAGAAAGCCTTAAAGATTCGATCGCGAGTTACAGTTATGCTCAGGATAATTTTTATTTGAATGCGATACATAAAATAAAGTCTGAGTTTCCTCAACTATCATTAATGAGTGATGTTGCAATGGACCCTTATTCTTCAGATGGCCATGATGGATTAGTTAAAAACAATCGAATTCTTAATGATGAAACGCTACCCATTCTTGCAAAAATGGCAATTGCTCAAGCCCAAGCGGGTATCGACATTCTTGGACCTTCAGATATGATGGATGGTAGAATTGGTTTTTTAAGAGATGAATTAGATGCATCAGGATATAGCGACACGAGTATTATGTCTTATACAGCAAAGTATGCGAGTGCTTTTTACGAACCGTTTCGAGATGCGTTAGATTCAGCTCCAAAAAGTGGGGACAAAAAAACCTATCAAATGAACCCGGCGAATAAGAATGAAGCCTTGTTAGAGGCTGAATTGGACTTTCAAGAAGGCGCAGATATGATGATGGTTAAACCTGCAACTTGTTACCTCGATATTATTCATGTGCTGAAAGAGAATTTTGATATACCAATCACAGCTTATAATGTAAGCGGAGAATGCGCAATGATTTACGCTGCATCTGAAAAAGGTTGGTTGGATTATGAAACATCAATGTATGAAATGCTTTTAAGTATACGAAGAGCAGGGGCAGATGGTATTTTGACTTATTTCGCAAAGGATTTTGCGAAATTTCAACAATAAGAAATAAGGTATAAATAGTTTTAGTATCTTTAATACATGGAATCTTTTGATTTTTATCCGGAAAAACCTGAATTGGTAGAGCCAAAACAAAAAGGGAGTATGTCATTGACATTTTTCTCTCTTGTACTCTTCGTTCTTGTGTTTTTTCTGTTTTTTGACAATGAAATTAATTTCATTGTGTACTTGGTAATTGTCCTACTCATTCATGAATTAGGTCATTTTTTGGCAATGAAATTTTTTAAGTATAAAAATGTAAGAATGCTTTTTATTCCATTGATGGGAGCTTTTGTACAAGGAATAAAGTCGAATTATTCACAGAAAGAGAGTTTTATTGTCACAATTGCAGGACCTTTCCCTGGTGTTTTAATAGGTGCTTTACTCATTTACTTTGGTGCAGAGTATCATTATGCATGGTTTTTAACTGTAGGCCTCCTATTTCTATTGTTGAATATCATAAATTTACTTCCTTTAGACCCATTAGATGGCGGACAAATGTTCAAGTTGTATTTTAATAAAGGGAATGAGTTAATGCTCATGATTTTTGCATTTATATCGTCTCTTTTTATGATAGGGGTAGGTTGGTATATTGATAGTTATGTATTAATGTTATTTGGATTTTTTATGGGCTTCAGAGTGCGTGCGCTTCAGAAAAAGTATGAGATTCATAAAGAACTGAAGCAAGAAGGTGTTGATTTTGCAACAACTTATAATTTACTGAGTAACCAGACATATTCACAAATTAAAAAAGTTGTTTTAGAATATACGCCAACTCTACAAAAATACACAGGCCAAGTTTCAGAAGAAGAATTGGATCCTATTTTTGCTAGTCAAGTGAATAGTGTCTTGATAACACCACTAATAAAAGACGCAAGCCTCTTCTTTCGTCTAATGGTTTTTATATTTTGGGTCGCTTCTTTCATAGTGCCGATTGTTTTGTTTATGAATATTGATGTTCAATGGTACCTTGATGGAGTTTAAACCAGGTCAGAAAATAGTTTTTCTTAATGAGAAAGGTGGAGGAGTAGTAGATTCAATAACTGCTGGAGATAAAGTAATGATATTGGATGATGATGGGTTCAAGAGGTCTTATTTAAAATCACAACTTGTTATTGTACAGGGTGATAGCTATTCAATAGATGATGAAGTAGTTGCTTCTATAACCATGCAGGATTCGGGAATAAATCAGGAAACTTCAAACAATAGCATTAGAAATCGGAGTAATTTACCCGAAATTAATTTACACATTGAAGAATTAACGGATTCACACACGCATCTTTCAAATTTTGAAATTTTATCGCAGCAAATGATTGTTTTTAGACAATTTTTTCAAATGGCAAAGCATCAGCGAAAAGCTAAAATTGTTGTCATTCATGGCGTCGGAGAAGGAGTTCTTCGTTATGAAGTTCGCTCATTTCTCAATAAAGAAAATGGGATTGAATACTATGATGGAGATTATTTTGAATATGGCCAAGGTGCAACAATTATTGAGATAAGCTATAAGAGTTAATTTTCTCATCTAACATTATTACTAAATGATTATACCAATTTTTAATACCTTGCAAGTCGATTAGACAAACCAAATGGGTGGAGACGCAAATATTGTTTTTTATGATGGAGAATGTGGTTTTTGTAATAGGGCTGTAAAGTATATTCTCAAGAATGACAAGTCGAAGTCACTTTTTTTTGCATCTATTCAGTCAGAATACAGCCAGAAATTGTTTCAAGAAAAGAACTGGGAGCCATTAAAGCTAAATACATTTTATTTGTTAGAGGATGGGATGCTATTTGAAAAATCAAAAGCGGCCTTAAAAGTTACTCGTTATTTTGCATTTCCTCAACGCCTTCTTACGGTATTTCGAATAATTCCTATCTATTTTAGAGATCAGGTTTATGATTTTATAGCAATTCGTAGGCACCATTTTTCAAAAGGATATTGCGTTGTGTTAAATGAAGAAGAGAAAAGTCGTTTTATGTAAAAGAAAACTTCTTTTATGTTCTAGTATCGATAGGTAAATTAAAAAAAGAACTGGTCAATTCACAAACTTCAATCAATTCTTTTGGCATGAAATCCTTGCCCCAAGGCTGGGAAGAGTTAAATGTGTGTTGAGCATTTTTAATAATTTCCAAATTAGAATCCAGCCATGATGCAATAGAAATGCCATCTTGAAGAGTTACTGATGTATCTTTCTCACCATGAATAATAAGTGTAGGAGTTGTCGAATTTCTACAATAGCGTTCAACATTTAAACGCTTTTTGTGCTCGAGAAAGTTTTCGAACTGGTTGTAATTATGTGGCATTTGTTGTTTTGTTCGACCATTCTCACGAACATACGACCCATTTTTTTTCCAAGTGGCTAATTCAGTCCCACTTGGAAAGCGATTTTCAATTGATGAAATTGCGGCCCATGTAGCTATTCGTTGTATTCTTCTATTGTCTGATTGTAAAAGTGCTATTGCTCCACCTCGTGAATGTCCAATAACGCTAATTGCTAAATCGT
Source organism: uncultured Flavobacteriales bacterium (assembly GCA_905480355.1). GTDB lineage: Bacteria > Bacteroidota > Bacteroidia > Flavobacteriales_D > Crocinitomicaceae > UBA4466. The sequence goes on from CAJQQA010000110.1 coordinate 22,658, forward strand.
TGTTGAATTTCTTATCAACCATTTGCATAATGGCTTCAAAGTCTTCAATCTCTTTCATGTAATTGTTCTCGCTAAACGAATCTAAGTCGCTAAAATCGATTGGTTTTTCAATCGTGCCACCATTGTGGCTAGCGTTATATTTTAAAAAAGCAAAACCTTTCTTGTTGAAATAAGAAGAAACAAGATTCCAACATCCCCAATCTTTATAACCCATGTATCCATGGATGAAAATGACAAGTTGATTGTTCCACGCGTTTGGAATACTTAAGTCGTATAAACTAGCTCTATTGGAGGCTCCTGAATAGACATGATTCACATTTTTTTTTTGCATTAAGATGTTCTTAGAAATGTAAAATAGTCATATAAAACTGGTCAACAATATTTTTTGAGTTTTCATGGATTGAAATCACTATCTTAGCGTCAAAAATGAGCAAGTGACTAAAATCTTACTTCTTTCAAGTTTAATTCTTCTTACAGCATGCTCTTCAGGCTATGGACATCAGGCTAAAGGTGAAAATCTATCAGTTTACTTTATGGATAAAACAGATGAAGGAAAAGCTGAAAAGGTTGCTTTTTACTGGAAAGAGAATGGGTTAATAACTGGGAAAAAGCAGGATTTACAAATTGTTAAATTATCGGAATCACATCAATTGAATATTATTAAGTCTTTTGAAGGCGGTCAAAGTATTCCTTTTGAAGAAAGAAAATTATTATTGAATCTACAAACGAAATTGGAAGAGGAGATTTTCTCTGATGGTCTAGAAATCATTATTTGTAATGATAAATTTGAATCAATTCACAAAATTAATTAATGAAAATATCAGCGTCCATATATAGCGATAAAAAGAGAGAGTTGAGTGCAGTAATTGATGACTTAGTCAGCCACCAAGTAGATTTGTTGCATGTTGATTGTAATGACGATTTAGCAGTCTTTGATGATATTAAAGCCATTCGAGAACTTTGTGACTTACCGATCGATTTACATATTATTACGGAAGATCCAAGTAAATATTACCGATTATTGGAGGAGAATCCTGTGGAATATTTGACTTTTCAATACGAGAACCTAAAAGAGAAACTGGAAATTCCTGAAGAAGTGACTGGTAAAAAAGGGATTGCTGTAATAACACCAACATCGGTTGATATTTTTGAGGGATATAAGTCTTTTGATTTCATTTTAATTATGGCAACAATCCCTGGTCAATCAGGCGGTAAATTTGATGTCATCAATTTTACTAAAATAAGAGAATTCAGAAATAAATATCCTGGTAAATCAATACATGTAGATGGAGGAGTAAACGCGGAAGTTTCTTTTATTCTTCGGAATATGGGGGTCACGAGCTCAGTTTCTGGATCTTATTTATTCAATGCGTCGAGTATAGGTAATGCCCTCATGAATCTCACGAAACGAGATGTTGAATCGCATTATTCAGTTGGAGATTTTATGCGACCTTTAGATGAAACCCCACAAGTTCTGCATAGAAATTTGAGTTTGCAAACTGCACTTGAGTCAATTGAAACAGGAAAATTGGGATTCACTTTGGTTGTTGACGACTCGGGGCTATTGAAAGGACTTATCTCTAATGCAGATGTAAGAAGAGGATTGCTTGTGCATCTGAATGATTTAAATGGAATTAATCCGGGAGAATTATTAAACATGCACCCAACTACTATTCCAGTGGAATTTACAG
>CAJQQA010000111.1 GCA_905480355.1 uncultured Flavobacteriales bacterium
CTTCTTGTGTTTCCTCCACTCGTTGTATTATTGGCAGGGTTGGTTTTCTGACCATCTTGACCATTGACCTCCATGGTTCCTGATCCGGAAATAGTTCCATAACAAGTCAGGTAAACAATTCCTCCACCTCTTCCTCCAGCACCTGCTTCTCCATTATCTTGTTCACCAGCACCTCCACCTCCACCAAAAAACATGCGAGTTGCATCATAAGCTAATGGGTGACCTCCTCGGCCACCATTGTTTTTTCTTGCATCACCAGCCCACAAAGTTAGATTTGGACCATTCGTAGTCTCATCATTATCGGCAAAAGCTAAAGCATAACCTCCTCTACCACCACCTGAAGATACTGAACCTCCAAATCCGGCAAATTCTAAATCCCAAATAGCTGGTGTTCCAATTGGTATGCCATTTCCAGTATACGCTCCAGCTCCAATATTGGAACCACCACCACCACCACAATTTTGATAACCTGCACCACCACCGCCATTTGCAGCTCCTGAAATTCCATATCTAGAAAAGGCTAAATCATATTCAGCATGATATCCATATATTCCTTCTCCTTTTTCAGAACCTTCTCCAGGTTCAAAAGTTCCAAGGAAACGAGTCTGATCAGGTGCAGATGCATCACCATTTAAACTCACATTATCCAATTCTCCACCACGAAAACCAAATTCTGATGCACTGATTGATGAACCACCACTAATATCAACATTAGTTTCAGCTTCTATTGCAACAATCCCTCCAACTTGTCCATCCCAAATAGCAGGAATTATAGCATTCGAACCACCAGTTACTGACAAATTATCAAATCGAGGTACACGAACAATTTGTACTTTCCCGGTCTGATCATAACTGTTTTTCAAAGCACATTGTAAATTAATCGTATTTGCTCCCGAAACACTTAAGACTTCTATTTGCTCAAACTTTCCTGAATTGTTATAAGCAGTAACTTGCCCCCATAAATCAATACCTTCCCACCAATTCCAATCATAACCAATTGGCGATGTAAATACAGCTCCTGCGACAGTAATTGGATTAGTACTATAGTCCATATTCGCACCTTGCATTTGAATTATTAAAATTAAATCTCCAGGTGCCAAGTTTCCGCCAAAAACTCCACCAGTCATGGTATTATCATCGACCGTTAAAGCTATATTTCCTGCAGCAGCATTAGCTGTTAAAAAGGTGTAGGTATTTACAATATTATTCGCTGTAGAAGCATTGTAATCGCCATCTTTAGCCCTTTGAGAAACACAATCAAAAGAAAGAAGGATAGCAAAAGAAATTGCGAGGGAAATTCTAATTAGATTCATAAGTAGTTTAATTCAAAAATAGTTTATGCACAGTACTTCAAGTCTCTTTTTAAAGAAACTCAATCATTAGACGCAATATACTTATAATAAGTTGGGTTTTATATAAATTTTTCAGGTAATTGAACTGCAATATCAGCTACAGCAGGACATATTTCAACATTCCTTAATGTTAAATCTAAAATTGAGATAATTCGCTTCCTATCTGTATGAGGATATTCTTTACAAGCCTGGGGGCGATAATCATAAATACTACATGAATTATCATCACTTAAGAAAGTGCAAGGTGTCTGTTTTAGAACCAAATCACTGTCCTCATCTTTTCTCAAATAGTGCCTTTCAAATTCACCATCAGTCATCTTTAATTTCTTTGCTATTCTTTTAACATCAATAGCTCTGAATATTGGACTGGTTGTTTTACAACAATTTGCGCATGATAAACAATTGATTTTCTCAAATGCTTTCTCATGTAAATCATGGAATACCGCATCGACTTTATTGTGCTTTTTCTTGCTTAGCTTTTTAAATGATTTTTTTATATCAACCATCATTTCAGCTGCATCGTCAAGTTCTTTCTGATATTTCATGATTTATCCTATTGATTTTTTTTACACTTAACACGAATTTACACAAACTATGGATAAAGACGACTTAATTATTATTGATGGAAGACCTTCATTTTATGCAACTTACATGGCGGAATTTATTAAAGGGAAAGTTATCAAAGTAGAACTATTTACCTTGAATTTCCATTGAACGGAGTGTATTAATCATCAATGACGCAATTGTCATTGGTCCCACCCCACCAGGAACAGGCGTAATGTATGAGCACTTATGAGCCACATTAGCAAAATCGACATCACCTTTAAGAGCCCATCCGTTCTTTTTAGAACTATCGGCAACCCGTGTAGTACCAACATCAATAATAACTGCTCCTTCCTTCACCATGTCTTCAGTGACAAATCCTGGACTTCCGATTGCCGCAATAATGATATCCGCAGCAGCTACCTTTTCTTTTAGGTTTTTAGTTCTACTGTGTGTTAAGGTCACAGTGCAATTGCCAATTTCAGTATTTTTTGCTAGCATTATGCTTAATGGCATTCCCACAATATTACTCCTACCTATAATAACACAATCTTTTCCACTGGTCTCAATTTTGTTTCGTTTCATCAACTCTAATATCCCAGCAGGTGTTGCTGGAAGAAAAGCTGGAAGATTTAGCATCATTTTCCCTAAATTCTCCGGATGAAAGCCATCTACATCCTTTACTGGGTCTATTGCCATGGTTATTTTTAATTCATCTATGTGTTCTGGTAATGGTAATTGAACAATAAACCCATCAATTTCATCATCATTATTTAGAGCTATTACTTTTGCCAATAACTCTTCTTCTGAAACAGTATTATTGTATTTAATTAAACTAGAATTAAACCCAATCAAATCGCAAGCTTTCACCTTTGCGTTAACATATGTCATAGACCCCCCATCATTTCCAACCAATATTGCTGCTAAATGAGGAATCTTTTTATTTTGGGCTGATCTTGTATCAACTGCTAGTTTCAACTCATCTTTTATGCCTTGAGCAGTTGCTTTACCGTCTAATAATTCCATAGTTGAATTTTTCACTAATATAAAAACTCATTTTCAATAAATCTTATTTCTATTGGTTTTTTAACTTTACAGAAAACTTAATTATGATAAAAATTATTTTTCTTCTAAGCTGCACAATATTATTGAGTCTAAATACAAATGCGCAAGACTTTGAAATGAATGGAAGTGAAATTGGCTTTGACGTATCATTTTCTAGTTCCACGCTGGGAGGAAATGTAGGTCTCGGATTAAAATACGGTCTTAAGTTTGGAGAAAATTTAATTCTAGGACCTTCGGCACGCTATGAAAGAACATGGGTGAAAAATCAAACCACCGGATTAAATGGCTCATATAATGTTTACGGTGGTGGAGTGTTTGTGCACGGGCGATTTTTCAACGTTTTGTTTGCTGGAGTAGAATATGAAATACTAAAATCACCCTTTGCAGTAAACGGTTTACTCTCAGTTTCAAATTCATGGGCGCACACACTTTTTTTAGGAGGTGGGTTTTCTAAAGAATTTAATGAAAGCTTTAGAATTAATGCAGGTATTTATTATGATTTAATAAATGCAGAGAACAGTCCATTCAGGAGATCATACTCCGTTTCGCAAAAAAATGAACTTGGACAGGTTGTTAAAATTTACCCAATAATTTTCAGGTTGGCATTTTTCATCCCTTTATCTTAACAAAAAAAACGCCTTGATTGCTCAAGACGTTTTTTAATTTTATTGTTCTAATTAAATTAAAAATTAATTAGTTGAATATCAAAAATAAGCATAGAATAAGGCTTAATGACTCCTCCTGGCTGAGGATAAGCACCGTAAGCTAACTCTTGTGGGACATAAACTCTAAATTCAGCACCACGTGACATCAACTGAAGAACTTCTGTCCATCCTTTAATTACTCCCAAAACTGGAAATGATATTGTCTCACCTCTATCAATTGAACTATCAAAAACAGTTCCGTCAATCAACGTACCGTGATAATGAACAGTTACTTCATCTGAAGTTGTTGGACTAACACCTGTTCCTTTTTTAATTACTTCATATTGCAAACCAGATGCAGTTGTAATCACACCATCTTTCGATCTATTTTGAAGTAAAAAATCTTCTCCATCTTTTCTCATAGCTCCCCATTGGCGCTCCATTTCTTCCTCCATAATTGACTGAATACCCTCAGAAAATTCATCATCCACTACTTTCTGGTCTGCAGATGAAAGCAAAAGTGTATCACGTCCATAAAGTCCTTCTTCAAATCCAAGGTACAACATAGCTGTGTCAATGCCACTCGCTTTCTTGAAACCGTCTAATTTAGAAAATAATGAAAAACTCATGTATCTTCCGATACAAGTAGACCCTTCAGCTAAAAAACTTTCATCAAAATCAGTACCTGTAGAGCCAAGAAGACCTTCAATTGACTTACCACAATCTGGTTCTAAAGTAGAATAATTCATCTTAAAGCCTTTAATCAACTCTAATTTATCGAGACGAGTTGCTTCAAAGTTATCGTTTTCAATTAATTCTTTAGCATTACTAGCCCCAAGTGTAAAGGCTAATTTCTCTTCAAATGACTCTAGTTTTAACTTTTCTTCTTCTGTTGTGCACGAAAAAAACAATCCACAAACAACAATACTATATAATATCTTTTTCATTATGCTATTTCAATAAGTTCAACATCAAAAATCAAAGCCATAAAAGGCTCAATCGGACCACCTGGATGAGGAGTTGCTCCATATGCTAAATTGTGTGGTATATATAATCTATACTTTGAACCAGTTGACATTAATTGTAAAGCTTCTGTCCAACCTGGGATTACTTGATTCACACCAAAACTAGCAGGTTGACCTCTATCAACAGAACTGTCAAAAACGGTACCGTCAATTAATGTTCCGTGATAATGCACAGTTACATTACTTGTATTAGTTGGCTTATCACCTGCACCTTCTTCAATTACTTCATATTGTAATCCTGATTCAGTTGCTGTAATACCTTCTTTCTTCAAGTTCTCAGCTAAGAAAACATCTCCTTTTGCTTTATTATCACCAAATTCAGCTTCACTTTTTTCTTGCAAAAAGTTTTGAATAATTGTATTAGCCTCTTCTGGCGTATATTTTAATTCTTTTTGTTCAAAGGTATCCTTGATTGCTTCTGTTATTACTTCAGGGGAAATCCCTTGTAAATTTTGCTGTAACAGACTTCCTCCTAAACTCATTCCAACACAGTAACTAACTGCTTTTATATCTTCACTCATTATTATATATTTTCTGCAAATATAACTTTTCCTTTCAGAAAAAATCGAATGAAGCGAAAGTTACCTCTTATTACTTCAATTATAACTGTATTAATCCTGTTTTCAGCTTACTTTTTTTATAAGAATTACTTTTCAAGTTTTTACATTGCAAATCCTTCACAGGCAATACAGATGAATCTTTATGAATCTACTACTCTAGAATTGAACAAGACTAGAAACCAAAAAAATATTTTTTCGCTTGAAATTGATCTTAAATGCACAAGTCCTTCAAATTTAATAATCGAACTTTCTGATTCACTTAATAATCCGCAACATTCTCTAAGGATTAAAAAAGGAGAAATCAATAACATTTTTAAATTTGACTGGTACTCAAGCCAATGTAATTTGTCTATTTCCTGTATTAATAAAACGGATAAACTTCCAGGATTAGTTAATATCGAGTATCGTTTTTTAGGTTTAAAC
>CAJQQA010000112.1 GCA_905480355.1 uncultured Flavobacteriales bacterium
ATCACGATGTGTGCCAGCATTAGAATAACGAGTGATTGCGTCTTTTTTCTGATACATCGTTAATAATTCTTCAAAGCTATTGTCATTTAGCTGAGACTTATAGCTTAAATGCACTTCTTCTTCTTGAGTTCCTATTGAATCGTAATGCTTTTGAAAAACAGGGATAAACTCTTCTAAAAACTCTTTTCTTTTCTTGTGAATTTGCTCTCCCAATTCGATCATTTGAACATCCCAAATCTCTATGGACTCCTTGTCAAACAAACGATGTTCCGCCATATTTTTCAATAAAGCATTTCGTTGTACGAGTATTTTTCCATACTTCTGAATCTGTTGAAGGTACTTCTTGTCAAATTGAGAAATGATTCCATCCATCCATTTTCTTCTCAATTCACTTCCTTCAGAAATTAAATCCTTATCGTAAGGAGAAATCATTACTGCTGGAAACTGTCCAATATGATCCGCTAGTTTTTCATATTCCTTCTTGTTTCTTCGGAAAACCTTTTTTGCGCCTTGTTTGACTGCACAGTGAATATTAATTGTTTGATTTTCCTTGAACCAATCTCCTTTAAGCATAAAAAACGCTTGATCAAATCGAATGTTTTGGCGGTCAATAACATTCATATAAGACTTACAAATACTCAAATAATGCACTGCATCGAGAATATTTGTCTTCCCAGAGCCATTCATTCCTACAAAACAATTAATTCCCTTTGATAATTCTATTTCAGAATCTTCATAGTTTTTAAAATTAACAAGATGTAGGTTTTGCAAATGCATTGAAACAAATGTAGTTCAATTATTGGAAAAATGACACCTAGATCTTTTACTATTTGAACATTATAAAGCAGAGACTTCATAGGGAATTCTACGAATCTTCTAAGCTCCTAATTTAGTAACTCTAATTCTTTCAATCTTTAAAAAAAAACATTACTTTTGTTCGCTATTAAAAAAGAATACAACAACGATGCTAGAAGATATTTCAGGAGAAAAAATTAAAGAACAATTCAAGTCAAATAAGACTGTACGCATAATTACTATGGTAGTTGGAGGTATTATCGTTTTAGCGCTTGGTTATTTCATTTACCGCCAATTCGTATGGCAACCAGCTAACGAAAAGTCAAAGGACACTTACTGGGCAGGTTTAAATTATGCTGCAAAGGACTCTACAGAATTGGCTATAGACGAATTACAAGTTCAAGTAAAGAAATATGACGGTAAAGATGGTGGAGAAATTGCTCAATTTGTACTTGCTCGTCAATACATGAATAAGGGAGAATTCAAAAAAGCAATTACTGAGCTTGAAGGTGTAGATGTAAATGACACATACGTTCAAATCATGTCTATTGGATTACAAGCTGATGCTTATTCAGAATTGGAAAACTATGTAGAAGCGGCAAAATTATATAAAACGGCTGCTGATATGAATGAGAATGAATTAACGACACCCATGTATCTAATGAAAGCAGGGCTTTGTCTTGAAGAAATCAATAATTTTGAGAAAGCGACAGAATACTATATCACGATTAAAGAAAACTATTCTGCTTTTGCTTCTCAAAAAATAATCGATAAATACATTGCTCGAACAGAGAACAAAACATCAAAATAATGGCTACTGCGAATCGCAACCTGTCAGAATATATTAAGGAAGAAATTCCAAACGGTGCCGATTTAAAAATCGGCATTGTTGTTTCTGAATGGAATGATCAAATTACACTCAACCTTTTGGAAGGTGCTAAAGAGGCATTAATCGATAACGGAGTAAAAATAGAAAATATTGATATTCGATTTGTTCCTGGCGCATTTGAATTACCATTAGGCTGTCAGTTAATCTGCGAAAACACCAATGTAGATGGTGTAATAGCAATTGGCGTAGTTATTCAAGGAGAAACAAAACATTTCGACTTTGTTTGCGATGCCGCCACACAAGGAATTAAAGATGTTAACTTAAAGTACAATACACCTGTATCATTCTGCCTATTAACAGATAATTCAATGCAACAGTCCATAGATCGTTCGGGTGGGATTCATGGCAATAAAGGCATCGAATGCGCTATCGCTTGTTTAAAGATGGTCGCGTTAAAAAAATCATTCTAAATGACATTAATAAAATCTATCTCTGGAATTAGGGGTACTATCGGAGGAAAAGTTAACGATGGCTTAACTCCATTAGATGCTGTGACTTTTGCAGCAGCATATGGAACTTGGCTTATTCAAACTAATCAAAATCTTGAAAAATTAAAAGTTGTTATTGGTCGTGACGCTAGAATTTCTGGTGAAATGATTTCGGACTTAGTTTCTTCAACGCTTGTTGGATTAGGAATTGATGTCGTAAATCTTGGGCTATCCACTACTCCAACAGTTGAAATAGCTGTGCCATTAGAAAATGCACAAGGAGGAATCATAATAACTGCCAGCCACAATCCAAAACAATGGAATGCGCTCAAATTGTTGAATGAAAAAGGAGAATTTATTACTGGTGAAGAAGGTAATATCGTATTAACCATTGCGGAACAAAAGGCATTTAATTTTGCTGATGTTGATGACCTTGGAAGGGTAACAAACGACGATACATATTTACAAAAGCATATTGACGCTATTTTGGCACTTCCAATTGTAAACAACCAAGCCATCGCTACTGCTGATTTCTCAATTGTAGTTGACGCCGTCAATTCAACGGGTGGTATTTTTGTGCCTGCCATGCTTAAAGCACTAGGCGTGAATAAAATTACAGAATTGTATTGTGATCCGACAGGACACTTCCCTCATAATCCAGAACCGCTGCCAGAACATTTGACAGACTTGTCGAATAAAATCACTGAAGTAGGTGCGGATGTTGGTTTCACTGTTGATCCAGATGTTGATCGTTTAGCTATGGTATGTGAAGACGGTTCTATGTTTGGCGAAGAATACACACTTGTTGCCGTAGGGGATTATGTCATAAATAAAACTACTGGAGCCAGTGTATCTAATCTTTCTTCCACACGAGCGCTTAGAGACATCACTGAGGAGAAAGGACAATCGTATTTTGCATCTGCAGTAGGCGAAGTAAATGTGGTTAACAAAATGAAAGCCGAGAATGCTGTTATTGGTGGAGAAGGTAATGGAGGCATCATTTATCCTGAATTGCATTACGGTAGAGATTCACTTGTAGGCATCGCATTGTTTTTATCATTGCTGGCGGAAAAGAAAATGAAAGTTTCAGAATTGAGAGATTCTTACCCGAAATACACGATTTCGAAGAATAAAATTCAATTAACCCCAGAAATTGATGTGGATGCCGTTCTAAGTAAAATGGCTGCCAAATATATAAATGAAGAAGTTGATTTGACTGATGGTGTTAAAATCTACATTGGAAAAGAATGGGTTCATTTAAGAAAAAGCAATACTGAGCCGATAATTCGCGTTTACTCAGAA
>CAJQQA010000113.1 GCA_905480355.1 uncultured Flavobacteriales bacterium
CAGAACGTCTCCCTGATTATATAAATTCACCTATGGATGAAGAATCGGTATTGATCCATCCAGATGGAAAAACACTTTATTTTGCATCAAGAGGTCATATAGGAATGGGAGGGACAGATTTATATATGTGCCGCTTGAACGAAAATAACGAATGGTCTAAACCAGAGAATTTAGGATACCCTATTAATACTAAGTATGATGAGAATTCGCTCATGGTTTCCCCAGGTGGAGAAATTGCATTCTTTGCTTCAGACAGAGAAGGTGGTTTTGGTGGACTTGATATTTACTATTTTGAAATGCCAGAGCAACTTAGACCTACAAAAACACTTTATTTTGAAGGTTTAGTTTATGACATCAATACTCGAAAGCCTATCCCTGGTAAATTTCAACTCGTTGATTTGGCGACAGGAGAAGAAGTCGTCTACTCAGAAGCAGATCGTTTTACTGGAGAATTCATGGTTTCCTTACCTACAGATAAAAGATATGCTCTCAATGTATCTTATCCTGGTTACGCATTCTTTTCTCAGAATTTTGATATGAAAAACCCCGATAATTTAGAAGCAATACACATGGATGTTCCATTAGTAGCGCTTTCTGATGACGGTGAACAATCGATTGTATTGGCCAATGTGTTTTTTGATTTGAATAAATCAACTTTAAGGAAAGAATCCTATTTAGAATTAGATAAGCTGGTTGATTTACTTCAGAAAAATGAAACTATTCACATTGAAATTGGTGGACATACTGATTCAAGAGGAGACAATGAAGAGAACCTTACTCTTTCATTCAATCGGGCAAAAGCAGTATACGATTATGCAGTTGCTAAAAATGTTTCTAAAGAACGATTAACCTACAAAGGATATGGTTCGTCAAAGGCAGTCCATACTGATGATTCTATCAATGCCTTGACAGAATACAAAGCAAAAGAAGCTGCCCATCAAGAGAACAGAAGAACGGAATACAAGATAATTAAGAAAAAGTAGTTTCATATTTCACTTTTAGGCGAACGAATGTCAACTATAGGATAAATTATAGTATTTTCGAAGGCATGTATTTCTTTAAATTAATCAGACCTCTTAATCTTATCATTGTTGCTTTAACAATGTATGGCTTAGCTTGGTATTTTGAATCTGTTTTTGGAAAAAGTCCACAGTACGGAATTACCTCTCTCCCATTCTCTTTACTTGCTCTATCTATAATTATGATCGCTGCAGCTGGAAATATTATCAATGATTATTTTGACATAAAAGCAGATAGAATTAACAAACCTGATCGAGTTATTATCGGCGTGCACATAAAAAAGAGAATAGCTATTGTTTCACATTGGGGATTAAATCTTGTCGCTTTCATTATCGCAATTTATCTAAGTTGGGTAATGGAATCTTTTCTCTACATGTTTGTGCATCTTATGTCAATTAATATTTTGTGGTTTTATTCTATGAAAGCCAAACGTCAATTTTTAACTGGAAATATTCTTATCGCAGGATTAACTGCAGCAGTTCCTCTGTTAATTGGCATGTATTTCTACCAAGTCTTTGGAAGCCAGCAAGACAACGTAATTATACATGCATTTCCTTTTTTAGACGATTTAGATGAACGCTATACGCTTTACTTAACTTCCGGCTTGGCTATTTTTGCTTTCATCTTAAATCTTGCAAGAGAAATAATTAAGGACATTGAAGACATTGAAGGTGATAAAAAATTGCCAGCGAAAACATTACCAATTGTTTTAGGCCTCTCTAAATCAAAAACAATTGTCATTTTGATATTGTCAAGTACAATAATCGCTTCATCAATATTATGGCCATTTTCTTCAGAAATAAACTTGATCAATTGGATACCATTAATGATGGCTGCTTTGTTAATAATTATTTGCTTTATATTGCTTCCTAAAGCCAAGGAAAGAAGCCAATTGAAGCAAATAAACTCACTCATTAAATTAGCCATGGTTTTCGGTACAGCTACACCAATTTATTGGAATATTCTCGTAATTTATGGATGAGTTTACAATTGTACTGGGCTCTAAATCGCCACGAAGACAAAAGTTAATAAAAGAACTCGGTTTTGCTTTTGAAGTCAGAACCAAAGAAATAGAAGAAAAATACCCCTCATTTACTCCCTTGAAAGAAGTAGCTGCATATTTGGCAACGCTCAAAGCTTCTGCGCTTAAATCTTCTTTGATTTCAGGAGAAATTCTTCTTACATCAGATACCGTTGTTCTAAATAATAATGAAATACTAGGAAAGCCAAAAAATCCATTGGAAGCAAAAAACATGCTGAGGAGTTTGTCTGGTGGCACTCATGAAGTAATAACAGGTGTACATTTGCAATCCCTGGATAAAACACACACTTTTTCAGTGGGCACAATTGTTCATTTTGCTAAATTAACTGACGTTGAAATTGATTTCTACATTAATAAATATAAACCTTTTGATAAAGCTGGCGCGTATGGTATTCAAGAATGGATTGGTTATATTGGTGTTGAAAAAATAGAAGGCTGTTACTACAATGTTATGGGGCTTCCTGTTCATGAAGTTTACAAACAGCTGATGCAATTCTAAGTTAAAATTGATGCAGAAAAAATTCCTTACGAATCTGGTTCTTGTTCTAGTGCTAAACGCATTGGTGAAGCCATTTTACATTATAGGAATTGATGCAGAAATTCTAAAACAAGTTGAGGCAAGCGACCCAGGTTCTTATGGGGAATACTTTTCTTTGTTAGGCGTTACATTCATTCTCAATATTTTTCTTGACTTAGGAATTACCAATTATAACACTAGAAATATTGCACAAAATAACAACCTACTTAAGAAGCATTTTTCTGGCATTCTTGCCTTAAGAGGAATTCTATCGGTTGGTTATATGCTATTGATTATATGCTCTTCCTTCTTTCTCGGTTATTCAGAACATCAATTTGAAATTCTTGCCATTCTAGCTGTTAATCAAATTTTGGTTTCCTTTATTCTTTATTTCAGATCAAATCTCGCAGGCTTATTGTTGTTCAAACAAGATAGTTTAGTGTCTATTTTAGATAGGGTACTGTTAATTTCTATTTGCTCTGCACTTCTTTGGGGAGGTTTAACTGATCAGCACTTTAAAATTGAATGGTTTATTTATGCGCAAACATTCTCCTATGCATTAACCGCAGTAATTGCCTTTTTACTAGTCTTAAGAAGAACGGGGAAGATTAAATTCACTTTTGATAGAGATTTTTCATGGATGATTATTAAAAAAAGTTGGCCCTATGCTCTATTAATCTTTTTGATGATGGCAAACTATAAAGCTGATGGTGTAATGTTGGAAAGAATGCTTCCCAACGGCAGTGAGGAAGCTGCAGTTTATGCGCGTGGTTATCGGTTTTTTGAGGCCTTAAATATGGTAGGCTATTTATTTGCAGGTCTATTACTACCTATATTTTCTAAACTTTTAAAACAAAATGAGTCAATTCAACAAATTCTCTATTTTTCGTTGAAATTAATGCTAGCGTTCTCTATTACTTGTGGTTTTATTGGATTCTTTTTTCAAGAAGATATAATTCATTGGCGTTTTGATTCTTTTGGTGATGAATTAATTAATGCTTCACTGTCCTTTGGTATGCTTATGATAGGATTCATTTTTATTACAACGACTTATATTTTTGGCACACTATTAACGGCTAATGGAAATTTAAAATCATTAAACATCGTAATCAGTATTGGCGTTGTTTTAAATATTGGATTAAACTTATATTTAATCCCAGAGAAAGGAGCATATGGTGCAGCAATTGCAAGTATGATTACGCAAGGGTTCACTGCATCATTACAAGTGTATCTTGCATTCCGAATTCTTAAAATTAAAGTTGAATGGAATCAGTTTACCCGTATAATTGTATTTGCCGTACTAATTATCCCAACCGTATATTATTCCCAACTATTAGAATTGTCTTGGAGTATTAATCTTCTCATTTCTCTTTTAATTAGCACCCTTGTCGCTTTCTCAACAGGCATGGTTAGCATAAAAGGGATAGTTAAAATACTAAAAGAATAACTACATTTTTTCTGGCACTTTGATACCAAGAAGGCTCATTGCTGAGGCGATTACTTTTGCAACATTCTTACTTAAGATTAAACGCATATTTTTCAAATCCTCATTTTCTTCTTTCAGAATATATACTGATTGATAAAAATGATTGTACAACTTAACAAGGTCATAGGTGTAATTCGCTATTAAGGCTGGAGAATGAGCTTTCCCTGCTTCAGATATAAGTGCCGGGAAGTGTGTCAAATGCTTAATGATTTCTGACTCTTCTTCTCGAAGAGATACATTCAAATATTCTTCTATACTTCCTGCCTTGTTGAGTAATGACTTAATTCTTGCATGTGTGTACTGGATGAATGGTCCTGTATTTCCGTTCAACTCAATAGAATCTTCAGGATTGAACATCATGCTTTTTTTGGGGTCAACTTTCATCAAGTAATACTTCAATCCTCCCATACCGATAAGCTCATAAAGGGCATTCTTATCTTCAGTTGACAATTCTTCAATATGCCCTCTTTCTTGTGTCATTTCTTTCGCTTGAGCCACAACATCTGCCATTAAATCATCAGCGTCAACAACTGTTCCCTCTCGTGATTTCATTCTACCTGTTGGTAAATCGACCATACCATATGATAAATGATAACAATTTTCCGCCCATGTAAAACCGAGTTTCTTCAAGATTAAGAATAATATTTTAAAATGATAATCCTGCTCATTTCCGACAGTGTAAATAATTCCATTCAAATCTGGAAAATCTCTATAACGATCAAACGCAGTACCTAAATCTTGAGTCATATATACAGCCGTTCCGTCAGAACGCAATACTAATTTCGCATCCAATCCTTCATCTGATAAATCGATCCAAACAGATTTATCTTCTTTTTTGAAGAAAATGCCTTTTTTCAAACCGTCAGCTATTAGATCTTTTCCAACAACATATGTATCTGATTCAAAGTACAGCTGATCAAAATCGACTCCCATCGCTTTATAAGTAGATTCAAAGCCTTTATACACCCAGCTATTCATAGTTGTCCAAAGTAAATAAACTTGGGGGTCACGTCCCTCCCATTTCACCAACATTTCTTTGGCATCTCTGAGTAATCCAGTCTCATTTTTTGCTAAATCTTTAATTTTAGTATTAATTCCATCTATTGATTTCTCATTTTTTGCTGATTTAGAACTATCCAATCGATTGAATTCATCAACTACATAATCAGCAAAGCCATCAAACTCTCCAGTCTCCCAAGATGCTATAATTTCATTGGCTTCTTTGTTCAATTGCTTATCGAACTCTACATAGTATTTCCCTACAAGCTTATCACCTTTCAAAACGGTGTTTTCCGGAGATTCTCTTTCTCCTTTTGAATTCAGTGGAGAAAAACGTTCCCATGCAAGCATACTTTTACAAATATGAATACCTCTATCGTTGACTATTTGTGTTTTTACAACTTTGTGCCCATTTGCTTTAAGAATTTCAGCCACAGAATACCCTAAAAAGTTATTCCGTAGATGTCCTAAATGCAATGGCTTATTTGTGTTTGGAGAGGAATACTCCACCATCAAGGTTGATTTTGAGTTCTCAGGAGCATAGCCGTGACGACTATCTTTATTCATTTTAGACAATTGTGTTAACCAATACTCATCTGAAATAGTAAAGTTTAAGAATCCGCTGACTACATTGTGTGACTTTATGAAATCCAATTTCGATTGTAAAAAGACCCCTATTTTCTCTCCAGCTTCAGAAGGTGAACATTTTAGCATTTTTACAAATGGAAAAATGACGAGTGTTAAATCACCTTCAACATCCTTTCTTGTTTTCTGAAATTGAATGAGTTTCTCATCTATTATTTCGCCAAATAAGGCTTTAGCATTGTCTAAAAGAAGACTTTTTATCTCGTTTTCCATTCTTTAATTCTTCTCTAATTGGTTAATCGTTTTTTCGAGCAAATCAAAAGTCACTTCTGCCATTTTATTTGTTTTCTCATCCAAACATGGATTAACTTCAACAAATTCAATGCAAACTGTTTTCTCCAATTTAGCCAGCTCTGTGAGGAAGTATTCTGCTTCATCCGGCATCAATCCATGATCAACAGGCGTTCCTGTTCCGTGCGATGTATATTCGGGGTCCATTGAATCAACGTCAAATGAAACATAGATGATGTCACAACCTTGTAATTGTGACATAATATCTTCAAAAACTTTTTCTTTTGACCTTTCACGCACTTGATCTACTGTATGATTCGTAATATTCAATCGTTCTATGAGTTTTTCTTCTTGTTCTTCAGTATCGCGAACCGATATAAAAACCAAATCTTCTGGTTTAAGACAAGCTTCCTCAGATCCCATTGTTTTCAACCTGTTCCATAACTCAGTTTCCTTTGCAGAAAGTATGTTTTTCTGCTCAGGTAAATTATCCTCGGCTATTGCCATAGACAAAGGCATACCATGCATATTTCCAGATGGTGTTGTATAAGGAGTGTGTAAATCACCATGTGCATCAATCCAAACTACACCTAGCCTTTTATTTGGATAAGCCTTTTTTATACCTGCAATTGTGCCTCCAGCAGAACCATGATCTGCCGCAATAACAAATGGAAAATCGCCATTAGCTAACACTGAATCAACCTGGGAAGAAACAGATTCAAAAACCTGTATAAGGCCTTCTATTCTTTTTGCAAAAGGGTATTTAACTTCCATATCTAGCATATGATTTGCGTCTTCAATGTGCTGAATAGCGAATCTGCCAAAAAATAAGTTATCAATCTTTCTTGCAGCTGCCATAATTGCTTCAGGTCCGAGAGATGAACCTCTTGTTCCTGCTGTAATTTCTGACTTATTAATTAATAATTTGATCTCCTTTGCCATACTGTTAGTTGTTCAACAAAAATAGTTATTTGATTGAGAATGTCCTAAGAAAAGTCAACTGCCTATTTTTATAAAAAAAAGTAATTTGTTAATCTACATTATTATTTTTCCAATTTACTAGAGGTTACTTTGTACCAAACAAATAATTATGAAAAAAATAATATTATCAATTACAATTATCGGTGCAATGTTAACTTCATGTTCGAATGAAACTAATGTTGAAACTGGAGAAGAACAAGATGTAAATCTTGTAGAAAATAATGAAACAGTTGAATTCAACACAATCAGTGAAGATTCAAGAGTGGCTTGGCGTGCTTGGCACCTTGGTGGCGTGATGGAAAGATCTGGAAACATTAGCTTATCGAACGCATCATTTTTAGTAAATAATAATGAATTGACTAATGTAAAAGTTGATCTTGACATGAATTCGTTCACTGTTGAAAGTTTTCCAGCAGATGACACTGAATCAGGCCCTAGTTTAACTGGACATCTCCAAAGTGCTGACTTCTTTGATGTCGAAAACTACCCGAAAGCAACATTTGAAATGACAGAGATAGAAAGCACTGATGGTGATTACAACTCAAATGTTACAGGGAATTTGACAATTATGAAGTCTACTAAAAGTATCACTTTTAGCGCTAACGTTGAAGTTACTGACAATGGAGTTTCTTTTATCTCAGAAAATTTCATTGTGGACAGAGCAGACTGGAATCTTACATATAACGTTGAAGGAACTGAAGGGGTTCCTACCGATTATATTATTTCAAATGACCTTGGGTTTACAATCGGAGTTATGGTTCAGAAGTAATAATTTTACATTTTAATAAAAGCGAGTTGGGTAATTATTCAACTCGCTTTTTTGTATCTTTATTTCCATGAAATTACTCTTTACCATTCTCTCCATTTATCTATTCTCGTTTGATACGCTTTCGCAAAGCCAAAAAGTAAATATTCAAAAGAAATATGCAGCAGAGGGTTATGATGTAGTCGCATATCAGTCAAAAAAGACAGTTAAAGGAGATTTGAAATATGTTTCTAATTATAAAAAAGTCAATTATAAATTTTACAACGAGCAGAACTTGAAGACTTTTAAAGTTAATCCTGAGAAATACATTCCTGAATATGGTGGATATTGTGCTTACGCAATGGGGAAAGATGGATCATATGTTAAAATCAATCCAAAAACCTATGAAATCAGAAACGGTAAACTCTATTTATTCTACAACTCTTTTGGTGTTAATACACTTGAAAGTTGGACAAAAGAAGGTGCTGAAGGTTTGCGAAAATCAGCAGATAAATATTGGCGCGAGAAATGAGTTTGAACGCTTAACATTGTTAAATTTGTTATAAACGAATCACATGTCTGATCCCTATTTTATTATTGAACCAGGAGTAATAAAAGTTCCAATCATTTTAAGTGTTCCCCATTCTGGCACGGAATTCCCGAAAGAACTTCAAGGAAATTACATAGCTTCTAAAATGACTCAACCTGATGACACCGATTGGTTTGTCCATCAATTGTATGATTTTGCAGTAGAATATGGAATTACAATTATTCATGCTAAATACAGTCGATGGGTCATTGACCTTAACAGAGATCCTAAAAGTGTCCCTCTTTACAATGATGGCAGAATAATTACAGGTCTTACAACTTCAACCGATTTTTTTGGTAAAGACATTTATATTTCTGAAGATAAAATACCGGACAAAGAAGAAATAGAACGTCGCTTAGAAGCCTACTATTGGCCTTATTATGCTAAAATTGAAGCATTACTAAAAGAACGACAGACTCAATTTGGAAAAGCTCTTCTCTGGGACGCCCACTCTATTCGAAGAAGTGTTCCAACAATACAGAAAGACTTTTTTCCAGACATGATTCTTGGTAATAATGATGAGAAAACAGCAGATCCTAAATTGATTGAAGTAGCCCTGGAGAATTTAAAGTCTGGAGAGTTTCAAGTCAATCATAATGCTCCATTCAAGGGCGGTCATATTACTCGCTATTTTGGAGACCCGAGCAACTCTATTCATTCGCTTCAACTGGAAATGAACAAAATATTATACATGGATGACAGTGAAACGTCCTTCGATGAGTTAAGAGCCAACAAAATGCGCTCAATATTGAGAAAAACATTTGCTGCGTTAATCGATAAATTAAATGAATTATGAAATCATTTTTATTCTCCAAATTACTTCAGAATGATGGCTGGATAGATAATGTTGAAGTTGCCGTGGACGGCAACGGTACTATCACTTCAATTACCCCAGATTGCAATATTGCACAAGAAAAAAGAATTAATGGATACGCATTACCCGGTTTTCAAAATGCGCATTCACATGCGTTTCAATATGCAATGGCGGGATTAGCAGAAGTCCATGACATGACACATACCTCTGATGATTTTTGGTCTTGGAGGAAAGCCATGTATGACCTGGCTTTAAGCATTACACCTGAGCAAATGGAATCAATTGCAACCATGCTGTATTCAGAAATGGTTAGACACGGTTATACAAATGTTGCTGAATTTCATTATGTTCATCATGATAAAACTGGCCAACATTATTCGAATCTATCTGAAATGGGCGAGCGTATGGTTTCTGCTGCAAAAACAGCTGGAATCAACATTACACTTGTTCCTATATTCTATCAAAAAGGTGGTTTTGGAAAACCACCGACAGAAGGCCAACGTCGATTCATTTCACCTTCAATTGACGAATATCTAAAGCTATTGGAAGCTAGTAAGAAAAGCTGCAGTTACTATGACGGTGCGAATATTGGCATTGGGATTCATTCTATGCGAGGAGTTGAACCAAAAGATATTGCAAAAATAGCACAATCTGGTCCTCAAAATATTCCTTTTCACATTCACATTTCAGAACAATTGAAAGAAATAGAAGATTCGATTTCTTTTTTAAATCAAAGACCTGTTGAATGGCTTTTAGACAACGTTAAACTTTCTGACCGTTTTCATCTAATTCATGCTACGCATCTAACAGAATCGGAAATGATAGGTCTCGCAAACGGGAAAGCCAATGTAGTTCTATGTCCATCAACAGAAGGCAATTTAGGAGATGGACTCTTTCCGCTAATCGATTATCAAAAAAATGATGGTCAATGGAGTATCGGCACAGATAGTCACATTGGTATAAATCCAATAGAAGAACTAAAATTACTTGATTACGGGCAACGACTTATTAGTCATAAGAGAAACATTTTTACATCTACTGAAGAAGGCAACAGTGGAGATTTTGCAATAAAAATGGCGACTATTGCGGGTAGGAAAGCAATGAATAATTTTGAATCAAATTATTTTAAAGTTGGAGAGAAGTTAAATGCATCAATTATTGATGCGCGATCTCCCCTTCTGAGTACAACCATGAACGAAAAATTGTGCGCTGCCATTTTATATACATCTGATGCAAGTAATCAACTGGGAACAATCATAAATGGTAAATACCATGAAAGAAATGGTACTAGTAATCAGAAAATTCAAAATGATTTTGTAAAGACTATAAATACGCTTCAAAATCGATAAATGACTCTACAAAAATTCTCTGTCATTAAGCAATCTGATTGGAAAGTAAGCAATTGGTCTGGTGGAACTACTTCCGAACTTTATATTTCCCCAGCGAATGCGAACTTTAAATTGGGTAACTATGATTTACGCCTTAGTATAGCAACCATCGAAGATGAAGAATCTGTCTTTACACCTCTACCTGGAGTTTTTCGCACACTAACTGTATTGTCAGGAATTCTCGAACTAGAGCATAAAAACCATCACTCAGCTATACTTAAGCCTTATGAACAAGATTCTTTTTTAGGCGATTGGACAACCAGAAGTCATGGAAAAGTCAAAGATTTCAACGTAATGACTAAAGGAACGGCTAAGTTTAACGTTGAATGTATTCAATCTTCTAGCTGTACTCTTTCTATTCCAGTCAATGGAATTCTGTTTATCGCTGAAGGTTCCATTAAAATAGGTGAAGAAATTTATACAGAAAATAAATTGATCATCAGTGATTCTAAAGTTGATATCTTATGCCTAATTGAAAAATCAACACGTACACTACTGATAAGCCGTGAGAATATTCAAAGCTAATTCCCTAAAAAGTAACGGTACAGAGTCCTAGCAGATCATCTGAATCTGAAGCATCGGTAGAATAATTAACGCGATTGTTAGCGATTCCACTAAAAATACCATCAGGATGTTCAGAGTCATGCGAAATACTGGCATCTTCAAGCAAGCTGGCATCTGAGACTAAAGTCCTTGACATGCCTTCTTTGGATTCAGATAAAATTACATCCACTTCACTGCTTGCAAAGGACATTGGTATTTGTTCTTGACTTGATGCTTTATTGGACTCAACGATATTATTACTAAGCACTTCTGTTTCAATATCATCAATCAAAACATCATTCAATTCTTCTTCTTTTACAACAGTTGAATTGTTCTCATTATTTTTGACATCAATCTTTTTATCAGCATCAACCAATTCAAGTTTAGCCACTTGCTCATTTTCATCAAGAATTGGTGTGTTAATGATTGGTACAACTAAAAACAAGACAAAAAGTAATGCCGCGACTTGCATCAAGGGCTGTCGGTAAAAAGGTTTTTCTTTAGGCACAAGAGCTAAAAACACTGAATTATACCATAAGACAGGCTTTTCCGGGTAAGTCTGCATAAATAAGTCATCCAACTTCTGTTTTGTTTCGGCTTTAGGTTGTGTAGTTTCAAAATGAATTGCATTCATTCCTAGCACAGCTGATTTCAACTCGTCAAACTCTGCCTTTGTTGTGCAAAATTGTTCCAACTCTTGCTTCTCAATAACGGTTAAATTGACGAACTCTTTGTCCACTATAATATCTAATATATCTCTTTCCATTTTCATCTATTTAAAACGGGATTAAACTCTTTTAAACTTTCTGATAAGTACTTTGTAGCGTAAAATAAACGTGATTTCACTGTACCATCGCTTATCACTAAAACTTCTGCTATCTCTTTAATTGACAGTCCATTAACATGCCTTAGCTCAAATACCTCTTTATGCTTGATATCCAAAGCATGTAAGCTAACTTCAAACTCATCTCTAAACTGAGAATCCTGCACTTCTGATAACACATTTGACGAATCATCTTTCAATGAATAATGGTTATCCAATCCAGATGTTGTGTCTTTTCTCACTTCTTGTTTTTTGTATTCATTCTTGCACATATTGTTCGCTACAGAATACAACCAAGTTTTAAACTTTCTTGATGGATCAAAAGATTCTGGCTTCTTGATAATTTTTGCAAAAATATCGTGCACGAAATCTTCGGACTTTTCTCTATCCTTCCATAACTTATTAATAAAAAAACCTAGTAAAGGTCCTGAATAGCGCGTATATATTTCGTCAAATGCTTTCTTATCTCCTTGGGAAATAGAAACCATAAGCGACTCATCAGTCAGAGTGTTATATTGCCTTCTTATTAATCGCATTAATACTTTGTCTTCAATTTTTGTACCTTTTTATATTTATTGCATTGAATACTAATCGCATCAATCGACTTATCAAGCTCCATGACTTTATTAAAATCAGCCTTTTGATTATAAACTCTCCTCATTTGAAGCAGCATCGGTAAGTAATTTGAAGAAAGTTGTTTGGACTTTTCATCAGTTGCTTTCTGTATCAAATATTTCTTCAAATGATTATCCCACAGGTCCTTATTAACATTGAAATTATCAATTTCAGTGCTTGAATACTTCATAACAAGCCCCGTCATATAAAAACTAGATGCTTCTTTTTGAAAGTACTCTTGTGGGATAGTTAATGAAATGTTCAGATCTTTTGATTCATTCAACTTACAAAAAGAGGAAAAGAAATCAACGTTAATTATTTTGGAACTAGACATTTCATATCCTTTTTTCTTCAACTTCTTTCGGTAAAAGTCACTTTGTAAGAAGTCGAGAGAAATAACAGTTACGTCCATTCTTACATTCTTCACATTTTGCATATACCAAGCGCCGAAGGTATCATCAAAACCATGTGTAATAAGTATTCCATTCTTTGGTACAGAATGTAATAAATCCTCAGAATAAAGAAGTACTCCACTTGTTAGCTTCAATTTATCTACTAATTCTTTTACGAATCCGCTTGCACTTTCCGGCATATCTTTAATCATATAATAAGCTGCTAATTGCTGAATCACGTCTATATTACCTGGACGTATTTCCTCTGCTTTTTTTAAGTGATTGAAGAGTGAAAGATTATAATTCCCTGCTGTATACTTGAAATAATGATACTCAAATGAATTGGGTGAATTGACTTCAAAGTATTTAACCACTTCGTCCATCCTCTCCTGCTCATTATCGCTAGGTGACCTTTGATTTCTTTGCTTTGAAGACACGTCAGAATTCAATTTGAATTGACTTCTTTTTTCGTCTAAGTCAACTTTCGGCTTTGAACCCTTTGCTTTCTTATTTCTAGTGACAGCATCTTTTCTATCGTCTAATTCTTCTTTCTTTTTTACCTCCTCAATAACCGCAGGTGCTGGCTCTGTGGAATTAGTCTGAGGTTGACTTTGTGCATTAGACCAGTTACACAAAAAGAAAATCACCAGTATGGAACAATTACGCATTATCATTAATTTATAAGCTGTACACTTTGCTTTAAATAAGGTTCAAAATAAGAAAATAAGCTGAGAGTTCTAATTCAACTTTTGGGATAGCTCCAAACTTTCTAACTTGTTCTATTGCCAAAACCCGTTCTAATCACTATTTTGTTCTTCTAAATTAAGAAGAATGAACCTACGCATTAACTCTTTTGAAGAATATCAAGATAACTACAATCAAAGCGTCAATAATCCTGAGAAATTTTGGGGTAAAATTGCCGAAAC